>DASYCL010000816.1:0-2956 GCA_036500245.1 Polyangiaceae bacterium
CGTGGGACACCTACGCGCTGAACGGACAAATCCAACCCGATAAGCTCGCTCGCGTCGGCGAAATCGTCGATTGGATCACGCGCGCCGGGATGTTTTGCGTCGTGAACATTCACTGGGACGGCGGTTGGATCGACTCGAGCAACAAGGAGCGTTTCGCGAGCACCTACGCCACGTTCAGCCCCGCAGCGGAGCAGAAATATCGCGCTTATTGGACGCAAATCGCCAGCTACTTCGCCGCCAAAAACCAACAGCTCGTGTTCGAAGCGCTGAACGAAGAGACGAAATTCGAAGGCGAAGGTTCACCGAAAAAAGCGTTCGCCACGCTCGCGCGCGTGAACCAACTCTTCATTGACACGGTGCGAGCCACTGGCGGTAACAACGCGCAGCGACTACTGATCGTCGCAGGCTACGCAACCGACATCACCAAGACGACGAGCAGCGACTACGTGCTGCCGCACGATTCGACCCCGCATCGGCTGTTCATCTCGGTGCACTACTACACACCGTGGCCATTCGTGGGCATGACCGAAGACGCGAGTTGGGGAAAAATGGCGCCGACTTGGGGTAGCGAGAGCGATCAGGCCGAACTGAATCGCCTCTTCGACCTGATGAGCGAGTTTTGCAAACAGAACGACATGCCGGCGTTCATCGGCGAGTTCGGCGTGACCACGAAAAAGGAGAGCGAGTCGCGCGTGCGCTGGATGTCCGCGGTGATCCACGCGGCGCTGTCGCGCAAAATGGTGCCCGTCTTGTGGGAAACCGGCGGCGACATTTCGCGGCACGCGCCATACGCGGCGAATGCGGCGTTGGTGCAAGTGCTGCACGACGCGAAGTAGCCAAGCCCCGACTATTTGTGCCAGCAAGGGCGTGGGCTCGCTTGCCCGGAAATAACACAAAGCAGCAGATTCGCAGGGCTGATCACGCTTCTGGAAAGAGAGGCGAGCCATGAGAACTGACCGGACAGGCGCCCGTCGCGTCGCTCGACTCGCAAGCGGCCAAGCGCTGATTCACGCGCGGGGCAAAAAACCAAACGCTGTGCCTGCGCAGGGCCCAAAAACTTCAGAAATGCAGCGCCAGCGCTGCGCCTTGCGGACGCGCTTCGCCGCCCATCGCGGCGATCGATTCGCGCATCAGGCCGTACGACGAAAGCCGTAGCGGTTCGACCGTAACGTGCGCTTCGTCGTGTTGTGAGATGAGAATGCCGCCGACGATGCCGGAGGCGACCAGCACGCCGATACCGCCGAAGAATAGGCCGCCGTCCGCCGTGTCGTGCTCTTCGCAGAAGCCATCCGCGTCGCAGACCTCGTGTTCGTGCACGGAAGCGGCGATCATCACGATGCCACCGACGAGGCCGCCCACGCCGACCACCCAGCCCGCAGCGCGGAGGCCGCCGCGATCGGTGTATGAAGCGCGCAGCAGCGAAGGTCCGTTGATCATCGTCGGACCCCACACCGGCACGACGCGACCCCCATTCTTGGACAACGCCAGCCGATAAGCGCCCGGCATGAAGCGCGTGCGGCACGCTTGGTCGCAAACCGGCGAGTACTGCGGAGCCCAACCGTAACCGACCGAGTAGTGCCCGCCCCACCAGCCACGGTGATAGCGCACCGCTTCGTACGGCGCTTCACCGCTCATGCTGTAGAGCTGGAGATCGGGTTCGCTCGGTTCGAATTGCACATCCGTGCCGCCCATCGCGCGGGGGCGCGGGGGTGCGCCGTCGCCTGGCGGCGCGCCGTAACCTGGTGGCGGCGTAGTCGGCTCGGCGTAGTTCTGTTGCCCGTCCCCGGCTGACGCTGGTGCCGGCGGCGTGTAGTTCGGCGGTGGCCCAGCGGGCGGCGGAGTAGTCTGCGCTGCAGCGACTTTTACGCCACCGAACGGCGCGACTGTCAGCACGGCGACGAGCAGCCCAGCCAAAATACTTTGCGTTCGCATGGCAATAAGCCTCCAGCACGAAGTCTACGATTCAATGGACGTGACTTACATCACTGTCATTCATCGGACCGATCAATCAAAGCACAAGCGTCGATGAATGCCACGCGAACCGCGCGAGTTAAAGCCTTTGAAACACGACCCGACGACTGAGGCAAAAACCCACGGCGCACATCGCCACGCTCGAGTGCTATGAGCAAAGCGCAAGAGCGATGAACGACGTGCGCTACGACCGCGGACCTGGTGGGAACCTGCGCGCTTGGGTGTCCGAGCATTGGGATCGCATTCGACTCAGGAAATGCGCGGACATCGTGCAGGACGATTTCGGCGCGGAAGCGCGCGACCGCGTCTCGGGTGCGGATATGGTGTTTTGGGATTTTTGGGTGTCTGCCTTGCTCGTCACGGTGCACTTGGAACAAGGCACTGGCATCGCGATTTTGGCGAACGACCGCGAGCCCGCGAGCGAAGCCTTGGTGCGCAAAATCGCCGAACACGTATTTTCGCGCGGCGACCTCTGATTCACTCCGCTTCGAGCAAGCCGAGCGTTTCTTGGCGCTTGTACTCCGCGATCGCGATGCCGGAGGCGACCGCGACGTTCAAGCTCTCCGTAACACCGAATTGCGGAATCGTAATCTGCTCTTCGCAGCGCGCCAGAGTCTCCGGCGAAAGCCCGGCGCGCTCCGCACCAATCAACAGCAAATCCGACGATCGAAAGCGAAATTCGAACAACGACCGCGCTTCGCGCCTCGGCACCGTCGCGACACGCCGCCCAGGGTAACCCCCCCAAAAAATCTCGGGATCGGGCACGCGCAGCCATTCGATTTTCTCGAACGCACCGGACGACACGGTGCGCAAGCGCTGCGCGTACGATTTACCGTAACGTTCGCGCACGAGCCTTCGCGGGTCGAACACGTAACAACGCCGAAAACCGAACACTTCGAGCGTGCGCGCGAGCACGCACAGATTCTCGAATTGTTCGGGTGCGTAAAGAAAGACGTCCATGGCTAACAATAGACACGCAATTGCG
>DASYCL010000817.1:0-7914 GCA_036500245.1 Polyangiaceae bacterium
CCGCCCACTGGGGCATGGTATTGGTTTCGCGCGCGAACCACCGGCCGTCCTTTTGGAAGAAGCGCCAGTCGAGCGCCCGGACCAAAGGTCCTTGCGGGTCGCCGGGGCGATAGTCGTCGAGCTTGGGCAATTCGAGCGGCAATTCGCACTCATCGACGGCGATCGGCGTTTGATAGTCGATTTCGTGGGCGTCCCCGCGTCGGGGATCGCCCGCGGTTTTGACCGGGAAATAAATCGGAATCGGTTCGCCCCAGTAGCGCTGCCGGCTGAAAACCCAATCCCTCAGCTTGTAGTTCACGCGCCGCCGACCGATGCCTTCGGCCTCCAAGAACGCGATCACGTTCGCTTTCATTTGGGGGGTGCGCTGACCGTCGAAGCGCCCAGAGCGGACGGCGATGCCGTCTTCGCTGTACGGCTCTGTCACCGATTCGAGCAACGTGCCGTCGGGGCTCACGACTTGCACGATCGGCAAATCGAATTTTTTCGCGAACTCGAAGTCGCGCTCGTCGTGCGCGGGCACGGCCATGATTGCGCCGGTGCCATAGGCACCGAGCACGTAGTCCGCGGTGTAGATTGGAATCTCGCGTCCACTTAGCGGATTTTTTGCAAAAGCGCCGGTGAAAATGCCGGTTTTCACCTTGTTGAGCGCGGTGCGCTCCATGTCGCTCTTGCGCGCGGCGGCTTGCACGTAAGTGCTGACGGCCGTGCGCTGCTCCTCGCTGGTGATGCTGAGAGTGAGCGCGTGATCCGGTGCGATCACCATGTACGTTGCGCCGAACAGCGTGTCCGGGCGCGTGGTGTAAACGGTGAGTCTATCGCTGTGGCCGAGCAGCGGAAAGTCAACCTCGGCGCCCTCGCTGCGACCGATCCAATCACGTTGCTTTTGCTTGGTCTCTGGCCAATCGAGCGGCTCGAGCTCGCTCGCGAGCCGATCGGCATAGGCGGTGATGCGCAGCTGCCATTGGCGGAGTGGCTGACGCACCACCGGGAAATTGCCGCGCTCGCTGCGCCCGTCGATGACCTCCTCGTTGGCCAGCACCGTGCCCAAGTCTGGGCACCAATTGACGGGAATTTCCGCTTGAAATGCCAGATTCCGCTTGAATAGCTGGAGAAAAATCCATTGCGTCCAGCGCAGATATTCTGGGTCGGTCGTGTTGATTTCGCGCGACCAGTCATACGAGAAGCCGAGCGACGTGAGTTGGCGCTTGAACGTAGCGATGTTCGTTTTGGTCGTGCTGGCGGGAGAAGTGCCGGTTTCGATCGCGTGCTGCTCGGCAGGCAAACCGAAGGCATCCCAGCCCATCGGATGCAACACGTCGAAGCCGTTCATACGCTTGTAACGCGCAACGATGTCACTCGCGGTGTAGCCTTCCGGATGACCCACGTGGAGTCCCGTTCCCGATGGATATGGGAACATGTCGAGCACGTAGTACTTCGGGCGGCCAGGATGCCGTTCGGCTTTGAAGGTCTGATGCTCGGCCCAATACCGCTGCCAGCGGTGCTCGACGCTCTTGTGATCGTAAGCCATTGGGCCCGGTCCAATAGCAGAATTTCCCGGCGACGGCGCGCTCAGCCTGGGGATTTCCCGCTCTTTTTGGCCGCACGCGCCGCTTTCCGCTCGAGCCGGGCGCGACGCCGCTCGACGAGATCGTGCGACTCACCGGTGCCTTGCGCGAGCCAGCCGAGCGCCGCGGCCGGCGCGCGCACGTGATGTTCGTAGAGCTTCGCGAGCTCGAGGAAAACCGTCGGGTCGTGGATTTCGGCGGCGAAGGCTTCGAAGTGCAACAGCGCCGTCGCGCGGTCGCCGCGCGCTTTCGCGATTTCGGCGTGCGCGCGGTGCGCCTCGACGCCCGCGCCGCGCTCGAGTGCGGCGTTCGCGGCGCGCTCCGCCTGCTCGAACGCGCGCACGCGTTTGAACGTGCGAGCCAAACCCAAAAGATCTCGTTCGTGAAGCAGCTCGAACGGTTCGCCGTACAAGCCGACCAGGGCGGCCATCGACACCACGTCCCAGGCATTGTGCTCGATCACCTGTTCGAGCGCGCTATCGTCGCCCGAGCGCAGGAAATGGGCGTAGCGCGGCGCGATGTCGACGCCTGCGATATCCGGGCCGCGCTCGAAGCCGAGCACGTCACTTTCGAGGCTGATCAGGCGGCATGGGCCGAGTCGCGCTTTGTGCAAACGGCGCGCGACGTGGAGCAGGTCGAGGTGGGCGCGCGCTGGCAATTTGGCGCGCCGATTCATGACCATGCGGCCGTTCAGCAGCGGCAAGTCGAAGGCTTTGCCGTTATACGAAACCAGCAGATCCGCGCTTTCGACTCGCTCGGCCAAGGCTTCGAGCAAAGGCAATTCTTCGCTCGGGCTGCGCAGCAAAAATTGCTCGGAATGCAGGCGCAGTTCGCGATCGAACCAACACAGACCCACGAGGAACGCGAGCACACCGGCGCCTCCGCCAAGGCCGGTGGTTTCGGTGTCGAAGTAGAGCGCGCGGCGCGGATCGCTTTGCGAGATTCTTGGATCGAGCGCGAGCAAGCCCAAAATCTCCGGGCTCGAGCTGGCTGCGGCATCCACCGGCATGCGCCCGACATGATGCGAACGCGCGAGCAACTGATGGCGGCGAAAGAGCGGACCGCTCTTCGTTTCTTCGCGCTCGAACGGCAGCGTCGTTGCGCCCGGCTTGGTCGTGAACGGAAGCTCGCTCGCCGCGCCGACGTATGCGGGTTGAAAAGCCGAATCTTGCAGAATTTCAGCCATTTTATGACGCAGCTCGCTGAGCGTGCTGGCCAATACCGAGCGCTCCGCCCGAGTCTCGACCGGTGGAGCGCCGGCCTTGGGCGGTGAAATCAGCGAAAGTCGACGCTTGAAATCCATGGGCTATGGCTCGCCCGCGGGCGGTGCAGTGAACGCGACGACCAAGCCGTCGCGAGCACTCACGACGACCGAGCGCGTGCTGGCAGACCAGACCGGCGCAAATAGCGGCGCGCTAGTGAGCCCGATCGCGATCGGCGTGGCAGCGGCGTTGAGACGATATTCGAGCACGCCGTCGTCGCGCGTGCGCCACTCGTGCTCGGCCGAGTCGCAGAGCCGATCGGGCGCGCTGAAATCGAAGCTGAGCGGCGCGCCGGGAGTCGAGCGGCGCACGTCTTGGCCTGCCACGCGGATTAGGTTTCCCGCCTGATTTTCAGCCCAAACCGCGCCGTCCGAGGCGGAGACGGGGCCAGCCTTCAGTTCGCCGAATGGAACGCGCAAAGCGACGCCTCCGTGCGACGACACACCGTACAAGAAGTGATCGGCGGCGACGAAATAAGCAACGCCTTTGGCATCCGGCGCCAGTTCACTGACGGGCGGGCTCGGCGGGCGAAAAACCCAATACAGCGTGCCTTCGGTCGTGAGCGCGTAGATCTTGTCGGCGCTCGTCGCAATGAACCAGAGCTGACCGGCAAGTACTGGGCGATGCGTGACGGCGCCGTGCACGCTGTAGCTCCAACGGAAGTCGCCCTCCGGCGCGAGTAGGTGGATATAACCGTCCGCGGTACCGACGCAGATGGTGCCGTCCGCGCCGACGCCGGCCGGCGCCAAGAGCCGCGCACCGGCGTGGAACCGAAAGCGCTCCACCGGTGTCGACTCGTTCGCTGCGCGTGCGCTACCTGTCGCTGCGGCGGCGAGCAGAATGGACGCGGCGAGCAGGGCGGAGCGGCGTTTCACGGCCCGTAATCTACGGGCAGCGCGCGCGCGGCACCACCCGAACTGAAGCTCATTTGCGGCGTGGCGCGTTCGAGTACATTTTGCCGCGTGGCGCTCCCCGTGTTTGGTCTCACCGGCGGCATCGGCTCGGGTAAGAGCACGGTCGCGCTGCGGCTACGCGCGCGCGGGCTGCCCGTGGTGAACGCGGACGAGCTGGCTCGAGTTGCGGTGCGTGCGGGCAGCGAGGCGCTCGGGCAGCTGGTCGCCCATTTTGGACCTGAGATCCTCGGGGCGAGTGGCGAGCTCGATCGCGCGAAGCTCGGCGCGATTGTGTTCGCCGATGCTGAAGCGCGCCGCGCGCTCGATGCGATTACGCATCCGGCAGTGCGCGCGCTGGCTCGGGATCGCTTCGCAACGCTGGCGGAACGCGGCGAGCCCCTCGCCTGCTATGAAGTGCCATTACTTTACGAAGCCGGGCTCGAGGGCACGTATCGGCCCGTGGTCGTGGTGAACGCGCGCGACGAGCTGCGGAGAGCGCGGCTGGAAGCGCGAGATGGGCTAAAAATCGGGCAAATCGAGGCGCGCATCGCGGCCCAGTTGCCGCTCGCCGAAAAGGTCCGCCGCGCCGACTACGTGATTGAAAACGACGCGACCCTGGCGGAGCTCGACGCGCGAACGGACACCGTGTTCGATGCCGTGTGCGGTTCGCTCGCGCTCGATCCGGCGCGCTACCCGAAGCCCGAGCTCAAGTAGCGACTGCGCGGGCCGCGCGTTGCACGCGAGCGCGCGCTGCATTCAGCGTGTTTTCGAGCAACATCGCGATCGTCATGGGGCCGACTCCGCCGGGCACTGGCGTGATCGCTGAAGCCTTGCGCGACGCGGAATCGAACTCGACATCACCGCACAGTTTGCCGTTTTCGTCGCGGTTCATCCCGACGTCAATCACCACCGCGCCTGGTTTGATCCAGTCTCCCGTGATCATTTTTGCGCGCCCAACGGCGGCGACCAGCACGTCCGCTTCCCGGCAAACTGCGGTTAAATCCGCGGTTTTGGAGTGCGCCAGAGTCACCGTGGCGTTCGCCGCCAAGAGCAAGGCGGCGATCGGCTTACCCACCAAGTTGCTGCGTCCGACTACGACCGCGCGTGCGCCGTCTAGCTTCGTGCCCGTCTCGGCGAGCAGCCGCATGCAACCGCGCGGAGTGCATGGCACAAGTCCAGGAATGCCGGCCCAAAGCGCGCCTATGCTTTCCGGGTGAAGCCCATCCACATCTTTCGACGCCGCAGTGGCCTCGATCACCTTCTGTTGGCGAATGCCCTTCGGCACCGGAAACTGAACCAAAATGCCGTCCACTTCGCCGGACTGATTGAGCTCGCGCACCAAACCCAGGAGCGCTTCTTCGGTGGTCGATTCGGGCAAACGGTGGACCTTGCCGACGATGCCGACCTCTTGCGCCGCCTTTTCTTTGTTGCGCACGTAAACCGTCGAGGCCGGATCTTCGCCGACCAGCACGACGTGGAGCCCCGGCGCGCGGCCATTTTCGGCCTTGAACGCATCGACGTCGCGCGCGACTTGCTCGCGGACGAGTTTGGAGATCGCCTTACCGTCAATCAGCGTAGCCACGCGCCACGCTTATCAGAGCGCGCCCCGAGGCGCCAGCGCTCACAGCCGCACGCCGACCGTGGCCAGCGTGGCGGCGCCTTCGACGACCTTGACCGGGAATGAGATCGGGCCAATCGCCGACACCGTCGCCGTGGCCACGCGCGAGACGGTCACGGTTTGCGTGGTGCCGCCGCCCGTCGGCGGCTCCACGTTGCCGAACATGACGAGCCCGCTCGCATCGGTCACCGTGGTGTCGTCCGGAGTCACCCAGCCACTCGCCGAAGCGAACGCCGGCGCTTCCGACAAAGTCATCGTCGCCCGCATGCCGGAAAGCGGCTGGCCCGTGCCGGCGTTCTGAAGGAATAGCACCACTTGCCCGAACGCCGGCCCGCGCGTCATGGCAACCGCGGTCAAAATGCCGTCAATCACTGTGGAATCGATGACGAACAGATCAGCCGTGTCGGTCACGTTCGTCTGCACGGCCTGGATCGTCTGCATTGCGTCGCCCTGGGCAGCGAGCGGCGAGACGGCAACGAAGTTCGACGGCTCGATCGCGACGCCGCTCAGCATGAATGGATTGGTGCCGTCCCAGCTCGCCGTGACCGCGATGCCGTTCACGCCGTCCGCGGAGACAGTAGCCGATTGCATGAAGGGCACCGCGCGATTGAACGTGGCATCGTTCAGTTCCAGCACATTGCCAGTGAGATTGCCGGCACTGAAGCCGCCATCCGGAGGGTTGGTGATGGGAGTGGTGGTGCCGCCGCTACCGATCGAAATGCCGACTGTCGGTTTGCAGTCGCTCGAGCTCGTGCAGCCGGCCGCAAACGGCGGATGATCGTCTTTTTGACAGCCGGCGAGTAACGCCGCGAACACGCACAGCGGCAGCAGCCGCGACTCGAAGCGGACCCAACTGCACCCAGAAAAGAAGCAAGCCACGGGTTGTAGCTTACGCGCGCTTTTCGGCTTGGGCCACTCTCTGGGTCAAGAAGCGGTGCGCGACGACCACGGCAATGATCAGCAATATGCCGATCAGCTGCGAGGTGCTGAGCAGCGCAGCGTCGCGTGTGTTCGGGCCGCCGATTCCACCGCGATCGTCGTTGCGCAAAAATTCGAGCCCGAAGCGCACCGCGGCGTACAGCGCGACGAAACCCAAAAAGACTTGGCCGTCGTAGCGTTTTTTCCCGTGCACGTAGAGCATGAGCAAAGCTGCGATTGCGAAACATGCCGCCGATTCGTAGATCTGGGTTGGGTGGATTGGCAGCGATGGCTCGGCCATCGACTTCAGCAAGTGGTCTTTGAACTCGGATTCACTTGCCGGGCTGTTCGGCGGGAAAATCAGGGCCAAGCTCGAAGCGGTCGGTTTGCCGAAGCAGCAGCCCGCGAGCAAACAACCGATGCGCCCGAAGCCGATGCCGAGCGGCACGACCATGCCGGCCATGTCCGCCGCTTTCCAAAACGGAAAGCGATCGGCCTTGAGTAGGAACCAGGCAGCGGCGGACGCGCCCAGGAACCCGCCGTAATAGGTGAGCCCGCCGGCATAGAAGCGTGCCCATGCGAGGCAGTCTCGCGCTTTGGGTTTGCAGACTTCGCGCGCGGCGTCCCACAAACCGTTGTAGTCCGGGCTCAGGCATTGCGCGCGATCCAGGTGCCAATCGACCTTGCTCGGATCGGTGCACAAGTGGACGTAGTCCATGAAGTAGCCGTCCGCGAACACGTGCAAGATGCGCGCGCCCGCGACGCCCGCGAGCAACATGGCAAGCCCCAAATCCACGATCACGTCCGGATCTTGGCCGATGCGCTTGGCCCAGATCGCGCCCACGATGGTCGCGAACAGAAAACCCGTGAGCAGAAGGACGAAATAGCTTGGCGCGGGAATGACGTAGTTCGAGCCGAATGACGACAGGTCGATCGAGAAGAGCCGGCCTTGCATCGGCTTATGGTGCCGGAGGTTTGACCGACCCGCCCGTCGAAAGTGCCGCTTCCGGCGCGAGGCGTCCGCCGCCTGGGTTCGAATTTGCCGGCGCGCGCCCGCGTTTCGAGATGAACATGTCGAGCGCCATCAAACCGACGCCGACGCAAATCGACACGTCCGCGACGTTGAAGGTCGGCCAGTGATCGGTGATGCCCCAGCCGTGCGCGAGCTTACCGATGCCGTGATTCATCGTCTCGATCCAATTGGCACGAAAATCGACGAAGTCGATCACGCTGCTGCGAATGATGCGATCCGAGAGGTTACCGAGCGCACCGCCGAGCACGAGCGGTAAGCCCCATTTCAGCGCGCGTTGCCCGACTACCAAGCGCCCATAAAGCGAGACAATGAACGCGATCGCGAGCCCGCTCACCAAGAGGAAGAACGGCCGTCTCACGACCTCGCTCGAGTTTTGAAGCAGTCCCCAAGCTCCGCCTTTGTTGTACGCGAGCGTCAAACTCAAATGATCGCGGATGAGGATGATCGCTGGGTCGATCAGCGTGCGCTTCGACAGCACGATCTCGGCCCAAGCTTTGCTCGTGACATCAGCGACGAGCGATAGCGCGGCGACCGCGCCGAAAAACAGAAAGCTCGGACGCGGCGGCGGCGGACGCGACGAGAGCCCAAGCGGCGGAAGCGCGACGGGCTCGGGCGGCGTGGGCTC
>DASYCL010000818.1:0-5470 GCA_036500245.1 Polyangiaceae bacterium
CGTCATTCGAAAACCGTGATCAGCCGCGCGAACTTGCTGGCTTTGTATTGTTTCCGGGCATTCGGCAGGGAGCCTTCGCGCGCGCTGGGGCGCGAAAAGAAGAGACGGAGATGTGATGAACAGTCAGGTGTTGTTTCCGGGCATTCGGCTGTAAGCCTTCGCGCGCGCTGGGGCGCGAAAAAAGAGAAGAAGGGATGGTGAACCGGGCGCTGCGCCACGCTTCTCACTCCCGTGTCCCCCGATTTCCCGCTCGTTCGTGAATCCGCTTTTGCTCGGCAGAGGTCTCGTTCAGACTATTGCGCCCCATGTCCGAGTCTTTTCCCGATCTGCCCGAAGTCGAAGCGCTCGATCCAGAGTCGGTCGCGGTTGCGATCGAGACTGCGCGCGCGCTGTTTCGCACTGGGGATCGCACGGATGCGTTGCGTTGGCTGAGGCGCGCGGCCGAGCGCGCGGAAGAAGCCGGTGACGACGCGCGCGCGTTGACCCTCGCGCGCAGCGCTGCGGATTTGAGCACGGAGCTGCAGGGCTCGGTGCCGCCTCCGTCGCCGCGCCACGACGAAGCCGCTGCGCTCGCAGCTTACGACGACTTCAGCGACAAGACGGTGGTGGACGCGCCGGTCGCGACGGCGATCGTGCGTGAAGCGCTGCAATCGGGCGTGCAGATCACGGAGATGTCGCAGCCGCCGCCGAACGTGCCGCGCTCGGTGACGCTGCCTTCGCCATCATCGAGTCCGCCCTTGCCGCGCACCACGCTCAAGGCAGAGGCGGAATCGAATCGCCCACTGCCGCGCGCCGCGCTGCGCGTCGCGGTCGCGCGCGATCCCGAGACTACCGGCGGCTGGCTAGTGCGTCCGCTGCCAGAAGGCGCGCCCGCGCCGCCCGGCAGCGAAGAAGCGATCTTGGTCGCGCTTCGCCCGAAAACTCGCTTGTTCGAATAGCCGATTACGTCGAATCGCTCTCAGCGACCATGTGGACTTCCCAGTGCGTGCCGCGGCGGCGCAGCTCTTCGGTATAAATCGATTCACGATGTAGCCAGCGCGAGACCAAGGTCGCGATCGAGCATGCCGTGAGTAGCGGCAATACGATCGCATAGTCGCCGGAGAGCTCGAACACGAGCACGGTCGCCATTACCGGCGCGTGCGTGGTCGCGGCGATCAACGTCGCCATGCCGACGAGTGAATAGGCGGCAATCGCGTTCGGAGCGCTCAGCGGCGCAAAGCGCAAGACGACATGACCGAGCGCGCCGCCCAAGGCAGCCCCCAAAAATAAAGAAGGCGTGAATACGCCGCCCGGGCTACCCGAAGAGACCGAAGCGGTGGTCGCGAACGCTTTGGCGAACAAGAGCACGATCACGAGCCCGATGCTGATCTGCTCGCCGAGGATCAGGTTGATCGCTTCATAGCCGTTGCCGGTCACTTGAGGCCAGACGATCGCGGTGGCGCCGACTAGCGCGCCGCCGAGCGCGGCGCGCAGCGGCTTCTTCGAGCTCACACGACTGAACAGCGTTTCGCCGCGCGAGAGCAACCACATGAAGAGCGGCCCGGTCACGCCCGCGAGTAGTCCGAGGCTTGCGTAGATGCCGAGCTCTGCGTTCGAGCTCATGCTGAAGCTGCGCTGCCCGTAAATCGGGCCGCCGCCGATGGCCAAGCGCGTGAGCGCGGTCGCGATCGGGGTTGCGATGATCGCGGGTAGCACGATGTCGAGCGCGATCACGCCGGTGACGACTTCGAGCACGAACAGCACCGCCGCGATCGGCGTGTTGTACGCTGCGGCGAAACCGGCGGCGGCGCCCGCGGCGATCAGTCCGCGCACTTGCCGGCTGCGCAATTGAAACAGCCTGCCGAGCGTGCCGCCGAGCGCGCCGCCGAATTGAATCAACGGCCCTTCGCGCCCGACCGAACCGCCCGAGACGATCGCGAGCCAGGAGCCGAGCGCTTTGAGCAACGTGAGCCGGAGCGAAATCCGTCCCTTGCCGAGCGCGACCGCTTCCATCACTTCGCCGACGCCGTGGCCACCCTTGAGTCGCGCCGCGATCGAGCCGAGAAAACCGGCGAGCCCGCCGCCTACCGCAGGCAGCAGCACGCGCGCGTAAAACGGCAAAGCTTGGAACGCCGCGAGCACGTCGCTCGCGCCGTAGGCGTGCACGAAAATCGCGCCGATTGCGCCACGAAACACCACGGCGAAGGCCGCCGCGCCGATGGCGACGCCGAGTAGCGCCAGCGCGTAACGCAGCAAATTCGCCCAAAACGAGCGACTTTTCGGCGAAAGTGACGGCCGCGGAGTGGGCAGTCGAACGGAAGGGGCGAGGGATGCAGGCACGCCGTTTGGAGTCCGAACTCGGCTCGGGATGCGCGCGAGGATACGCCGGCCCGGGCGAACTGGCGGCGAATTTGGCCAAACTCGGCAAACGGCGGCAGATTTCGCGGGCAGTGCCCGTAGCACCCAAAGCCCATGAGCAAGCGTAAGTCGTCCCAAGGCGTGTTGATTGTCGTCGAGCTCGGCGCAGACTGGCCGAGCATTTCCGAAGTGCGCGAGGCCGCCGCAGCTCGGCGTGTGCTCGCCCAAGACGAAGGCGAGAGCCCGGCCGGCTTCGTTGCACGCGTCGGCGAACAGCTCGATGGACTCTTCGCCCGCGGCGTCGAGCTTGCGACAGCCGTAGTCGCGTGCAACGAGCGCTCGGACGAAGCCGCGCAAAGCGCGCGCAGCGAGCTCGCGCGGACCGCGCTCGGCGCGATGGCCAAGCGGCAACAAGGCGCCCTGCTCCTGTCTGCTTCCGAGCGCTCGAGCGGGCGGCTGCGGCACGCGCTTTCGTCGCTTGCGGGCGAGCTCGACGCTGAATGGCGGCGCGCGCGGGTCTCGGCCAAAGTGCGCTTCGGTGACGAAAGCATCGCGGCTCCGGTCTCCGTCTCTGACGCTTCGCCGCGGCGCAAGGTCGGCGTCGGCGCGCGCAAAGTCGCGTAAACCGCTGCGTAATCACGGCGGAGCGGCGAAAATCGCAATTTTAGCGCCGGGCACTCGCTGAGCTTCGTCGTATAATCCGAAGCGATTCCCTCCTTGGGGGGAGGAGGTTCACGCGATGTCGCTCGAAGTCGGCCAGCTCGTAGACAACAAGTATCGCATCGTCCGCACCATCGGCGAGGGCGGCATGGGTGCCGTGTTCGAAGGCGAGAACGTGCGCATCAATCGCCGCGTCGCGATCAAGGTGCTGCACGCCGCGTTCACCGGCAACGCCGAAGTGATGCAGCGTTTCGAGCGCGAGGCGCAAGCAGCCGGACGGATCGGCAACGATCACATCCTGGAGGTGCTCGACCTCGGCATTCTTCCGGATGGCGATCGCTACATCATCATGGAGTTTTTGGACGGCGAACCGCTGTCCAGCCGGATCAAGCAGCGCGGCCGAATGATGCCGCACGAGCTTGCGCCGCTGATGCGACAAGTCTTGGTCGGGCTCGGCGCCGCGCACGTAGCCGGCATCATTCACCGCGATTTGAAGCCGGACAACATCTTCATCTTGCGCGAGAAAGCCGGCCACCGCGATTTCGTCAAGATCATCGACTTCGGCATCTCTAAGTTCCAGCCGCTGAACGGGGAGGGCATGAAGATGACGCGCACTGGCGCCGTCATGGGCACGCCGTATTACATGTCGCCCGAGCAAGCGAGTGGCAGCGCCGAAGCCGACGCCCGCAGCGACGTCTACTCACTCGGTGTGATCATGTACGAAGCGGTGACCGGGCGCGTGCCGTTCGACGCAGGCACGTTCAATCAGTTGATGTTCAAGATCGTGCTGGCCGACGTGCCGCCGCCTCAGTCGATCGTGCCTGATTTGGATCCCGCGTTCGCCAGCATCATCTCCAAAGCGATGGCGCGCGATCTCGCCCATCGTTTTCAATCGACCGCTGACGTGATCAATGCGCTCGACGGCTGGGCTCAATCGGGTCGGGCAGTGACGGTGCCGCCGGCCGCCGACGCCAGCGCGGCCGGGCATTTGCCGAAGCCGCGCGAGCCGCTGGGCACCGCGCCGCAGGTGCCGGCCGCGGCGATGGCCGGCCAAGGGACCGCGGGCAGCTGGGCAACATCGCAACACGATGTCGCGTCGGCCAGAAAGCGCAGCGCTGGGCCGATCGTCGCCGCGGTGGCGAGTGTCGGTTTCTTGATCCTCGCCGGCGGCGCGTTCGCCGTGTACTCGTTGCACAACAAATCCACCGGCGCAGACTCCGCAGCAGCGGTTCAACCCGCACCACCCGCGAGCGCGGGTGACGCGGCAAAGCTCGGACCCAGCACGACAGCGGTCGCTGCCGCGACCACAACTGCCACACCTACCGCAGCCGTTCTTGCGCCGACTTCGATTCCCGCGTCGCCGAGCATTGCGGACTCGGCTCCAGCTTCAGCGTCGCACACGCCCGCGAGTCGCCCCGCAGCTCACGCATCAAAGCCAGCCTCAGCCGCAAAGCCGGCGGAGCCCGCAGCCGCCGAGAAACCGACTGCGCCGAAACCTGCGGGCGCACCGGATTTCGGCTACTGAGGCCCTCGGCCGAGCGAACTCGCAATCGCTCAATATTAAAGGTCTAGTTCTGTGCGAGGGGCTGAGCCCGAAAAAAAGCTCACGCTCGCGGCTTGCGCAATCGGGACTGTGCGCATATTGCGAGCGGCGTAGGAGTACGGGCTCGTGAGGAGCACGAGCGAGCGAACAAACGAGCGAACGAGACGGTGAAGGAAGGAAGCGCTGATTTTCAATTGACGAAATTGAAAAAAAGAGGCTTCTCTACTTCTATGTTGGGAAACTGTTTTGGCGAGCCAAAGTTCGAGTCTGCGCGCCAAACACTCCTGATTCAGGTCACTTGCGACGGAAGGCGCCCAGCTCCCCTGCTGGGCGGAGGGAAACATGCAACACACGGACGAAACACTGCTTTCGGTCGTCGTTCTCGAGGCGGGCTCAGCGTGGCCCCCTTGGCTCGGTGAATATCAAAAATTAGCGCCCAACTCCGTCGTCGTCGCGCAATCAGGCGAAGAATCGGGTCGCGATTTCGTGCAGCGCATCGCGCGGCGCGTGGACGAGATCAGCGGGAGTGATGCGAAAATTCACGCAGCGCTCTTGGTCAGCAATGGGTTGCTCGATGAAGAAGCGGTGACGACGCGCATGGCGCTCTGCAAATCGCTGCTCGGCGTGATGGTGCAGAAGCGTCACGGCGAGTTGGTATTGGCAGCCACCGCGCTGGCGAACGACGAACTGCGTCACGAGCTCTTCGCACTCGCTGGTACATTGTGTGATGATCTGCGCGGAACACCGGTGAACGTGCGCGTGCGCTTCGGCAGCGGCAAACCGGAGAGCAGCGTGAGCGGTGTGATGAAGTCGGTCGCGCCGCCCGCAAACCAAGATGACGACGAAGCGGAGCGCATCGCGCTCAACGGGCGCGACTGAGTTCGGTTCGCGCTCGCGCGCGTGTCGGCTTGACACGTCGCGTCACGGGGC
>DASYCL010000819.1:0-3941 GCA_036500245.1 Polyangiaceae bacterium
ACGAGCAGCGAATTTTCCGTGCGGCTCGAGCGCTGGGGCTCACGCGGCAAGGGCGTCGTCGCTTTCGTGATCGGCGGCGCCGAGGGCATTCCGCGGGATCTTTCGGCGCGCGCGGACCTGCGGCTCAGTCTGTCGAGTTTCACGATGCCGCATCGGCTCGCGCGCGTCGTGTTGCTCGAACAGCTCTATCGCGCAATGACGCTGCAGCGCGGCGAACCATACGCCCGCGAAGAGTGATCAAGCCGCTGGTTCGCTGGGCTCTGCTCGTTTGCGCGAGAAGATCCAAGCCACGATGATCGACACGCCATAGAGGCCACACAGCGGAATCGCGAGCAGTAGCTGGCTCATCGGATCGGGCGGAGTGAGGATCGCCGAAATGATGAACGCGACCACCACGAAATATCTGAAAAACTTGATCAGGTGTTTGTGGGTAATCAGCCCCGCAACCGACAAGAAGAAGGCGAGTACCGGCAGCTCGAACGCGACACCGAATGCGACCAGCATGTGCGTGACGAAGTCGATGTAGTCCTGCACCATCACCGTCGGCTTCACGTCCAAGTCTGGGCTGATCTGGCCGCCGAAGTGCAGCAAATATCGGAATGCCACCGGAAACGCGAAACGCCAACCGAAGTAGCCGCCGAGCGCGAAAAGCCCGCACGAAGACAGCACGAACGGGACGGCGAAGCGCTTCTCGCGCGAATACAACCCCGGCGCGATGAAGGCCCAAATTTGATACAGGATGATCGGTAGCGCGAAGACCGCGCCGCCGATCGCAGCGAGCCGCACGTAGCAAATAAAGAGCGACGCGGGAGTGGGGAAGTGCAGCGCAGCGCCGCCCTCGTGTGGTCCGGAATTCCAAGCCGTGACGAACGGCGTGGTCAGCCAGATCAAGAGCTTCTCCTTGAAATACCAGGCAATCCCCGCGCCGACGACGAAAGCGAGGATCATGCGCACGAGACGTGAACGGAGCTCCTCGAGGTGCTCCCAAAACGTCATCACGTTGTCTTCCGGATTGGCACTCATACGGGTTGCACGGGCACCGGGCTGTTGCTCTCGCTCTCGTTCTCGCTCTTGACCGGTTCATCGTCGAGCAAGTCGTCGGGCAAGGCGCCATACGAATCGGCGCCTTCGAGCGGATATTCCCGTGACACGTCGATGTCGAGGTTCGCGTACGGATCTTCGATCGGTGCGCGCGTGGGCTGCGATGCGACGTGCGGCGCGTCGAACGGGTTGCCCTGCGCGCCGCGCAGTAAGCCGCGTAGCTCGCTCAGCCCGCCGTGAAAGCCTTCGGAGCGGAGCAAATCGTCGATGCCGGTTTGCGTGCGCACCTCGGACGTCAGATTGCGCAGTTTGCGCAGCCATTGGCCGAGCGTGTGCAGCATGCTCGGCAACTTCTTCGGGCCGACCGCGATCAGCGCGACCATGCAGATGACGAGCAATTCGCCGAACGAAAATCCGAACACGCGCGAGAACCTAGCGCATCACTCCAAAAGCTCAAATCTGGCCGTACCGAGCGCGCGCTTTCTTTTTCTGACCCGGCCGAGTGCAAGCTCCCCTGGCTCGCACAGCCGTGGCCGAGCGGACCTATCGAATCGAGGCCATGATAGTCTGCCTCCGTGCTCGTCTTGTGGTTCCTGGCGTTCCTGGTCATCGCGCCGACCGTGTTCGTCTATTTCCTGATCATCAAGGGTATGGATCGCTACGAGCCGGAGCCGTTTTGGCTGCTCACCTTGGCGTTTTTCTGGGGCGCCGTGGTCGCGACCCTGATGGCGATCGTGATCAACTCTTTCGGCGAAGGCGTCATGAGCGCCGCGCTCGGCGCGCCGCAATCGAGCTCGATCGTGCAATCTTCGACCGCGTCGTTCGTGGCGCCGTTGGTCGAGGAATCGTGCAAAGGCTCCGGGCTATTGGTTTTGTGGTTCCTCTCGGCGACGTGGCTGCACGAAGTCGACGGCGCGCTCGACGGTGCGATTTACGGCGGAGTCATCGGCCTCGGCTTCACCTTGACCGAGGACGTGCTGTACGTCGGTAGCGCGGCGGCGCAGGGTGGCGCGGCGGCATTCACCGCGCTCTATCTCGTACGCACCGTAGCCGCCGGATTGAGCCACGCTTCGTTCACCGCCATGACCGGCCTCGGTGTGGGCGTCGCGTCCGAAACTTCCAACCCGCTGCTCAAGCTGCTCGCGCCCATCGCAGGCTGGACTTGCGCGACTGGCCTGCATTTCGTGCACAATTTTCTGGTTACATTTTTGTACGACGGCGGCCTCGGTTTGGGCCTGAAATTCCTGGTTTTCTGGACCTTCGATCTGTTGTTCTTCGTGCTCGTGATCGCGCTGGCGGTTCGCGATCGCTCGATTGTCATCCGCGGTTTGATCGACGAAGTCGGGCGGTTGCTCCACCCGAAGGAGCTCGCGCGCACGGCGAGCCACTGGATGCTCGTTCCATTTTGGAACTTCACGAGCCTCATGGGCAGTCCGGGTGGCTATTCGGCAAGCCGAAAAAAGCAGCTCGCGCTGATCGAGCTCGCGTTCCTCAAGCGACGCCGCGCGCGCGGCGAACGCGGCGCCGATATCGATCGCAGCGAAGGCGAGCTCAGAGCACGAGTCGCGCGCGCCAATGCCGCTGGCGTGTTCATTGGGGCGCGCTGATCGCGCGGGTCACTTGACCAGCGCGCGCGCGATCACGAGCCGCTGGATCTGACTCGTGCCTTCGTAGATCTGAAGCACCTTGGCGTCGCGCATCAATTTTTCGGCCGGGTAGTCTTTGACGTAGCCGTTGCCGCCGAAAACCTGCACACAGTCGATCGCCGATTGCATCGCGCGATCGGCGCCGAATGCCTTCGCATAGCTCGACACGATCGGATCGCGCACGCCATTGTCCAAGTTCCAGGCCGCTTTTTGATACAGAAGCCGGGTGGCTTCGCTGCCGATCGCCATTTCCGCGAGCATCGCTTGCACCAGCTGGTGTTCGGAAATCGGGGAGCCGAAGGTCTTCCGCTCCTTGGCATAGGCCACGGATTCATCCACGCAGCGCTGCATCAACCCAGTGGCCATCGCGCCGATGTCGGGTCGTGTTTGATTGAAGGTCTCCATCGCGAGCTTGAAACCTTCACCCTCGGGTGCGAGTAGATTCGCTTTGGGGACCTTCACGTCTTCGAAATGGACGGCCGCGGTGTCGCTCGCGCGCTGTCCGAGTTTGTCCTCGTGCTTGCCGACCCGGAGCCCCGCGGAATCTCGATCTACGATGAACGCGGCGATGCCTTTGTGTCGCTTCGTCGGATCCGAAGTCGCGAACACGATGTAGAAGCTCGCGAAGCTCGCGTTCGTGATCCAGCACTTTTCGCCGTTCAAGACGTATTCGTCACCGTGCGCTTTGAACGTCGTTTTGAGGCCGGCTACGTCGCTGCCGCCGCTCGGCTCCGTCGTGCAGTAACTCGCGAACAGCGGCGCGGACGTGAGCATGCCGAAATATTTCTTTTTTTGTTCTTCGTTGCCGCCGAGTTTGATCGGCGTGAGCGCGAGGGTATTCGCGAGCAGGCTCGTCTGAATGCCGGTGCACCCGTACGCCAGTTGCTCGGCGATCAGCGCGTTTTCGAGCTCACCGAGGCCCGGCCCGCCGTAGTCGCTCGAAACCGTGGCGTTGACCAACCCGAGCTCGTGCGCCGCCTCGAATACCTCTTTCGGGAAGCGACTCTCGCGGTCGCAGGCCGCCGCGACAGGAATGATGCGCTCGCGCGTAAAGCGCTTTGCGACGTCAATCAATGCGCGTTGGTCGTCCGAAAGTCCGAAATTCAACATGGTCTACTCCTTCGTGCGGCGTCGCATACGAGTCATTTCGGCGCGCACGGCGCGCGCGCCGAGTGAGTAACCGAGCGCAATGCCGACCAGCAGCACGCCGGGGATGAAAATGATGTGCGCAGCAGTCATTGGGCGGACTCGGCT
>DASYCL010000820.1:0-5170 GCA_036500245.1 Polyangiaceae bacterium
GGATTTGGCGAACTTGGTCAATGAAGCGGCGCTCAGCGCCACGCGCCGCGGCGCAGAATCGATCGAAGACTCGGATTTCCGTGCCGCTTACGACAAGATCGTGCTCGGCGATCCGCGCGAAACCAAGCTCGATCCGCTGGAGAAAAAACGAGTCGCGGTGCACGAATCGGGGCACACCGTGGTGGCGCACTTCGCGCCGAACGCAGAGCCACCCGAGCGCGTCACGATCATCCCGCGCGGCATGGCGCTCGGCGTGACGCAATCAGCGCCCGGCGGCGAACAGCACCTGCTCACGAAGCCACAGGCGATCGATCGCTTGCACGTGATGCTCGGCGGGTACGCGGCGGAAAAAGTCTTGCTCGGCGAAGTCTCTTCCGGCGCCGAAAACGACTTGAAGAAAGCCACCGAGCTCGCCTTCAAAATGGTCGCGCACTGGGGCATGAGCGACGCGATTGGGCCCGTGTATCACGAGCATCGCACCGAGCACCCGTTCCTCGGGCAATTGCTGGCCACCGAAGGCGGCACCAGCGACGCCACCGTGCACCAGATCGAAGAAGAGACGCGCCACATCTTGCACCAAGCGCTCCAAGGCGCCGAAGCGTTCATCGGCCAGCGAAAAACCGAGCTCGAGGCCCTGGTCGGCTATTTGCTCGAACACGAGAGCGTGGACAAGGTCGAGCTCGCGCGCTTGCTCGGCCCCGGGGCGCCGCGGCCGAATGCTGTCGCGGCGGAGTGAGTTTTGCCGGTTCGGAGAGCTAGTGTTGAGTTTTGGGATTTTTTGCGCTGCGCTGGCACAGTGCTTGGCCGCTCGCGCTTCGGGCGACGCGCATCTCTCCCTTCTCCTTCGCGCCGAAGCGCGCGCGAAGGACTTGGGTCAGATGCCCGGAAATAAAACAAGGCTACCGATTCGCCAGGCTGATCACGGTTTTAGAAAGAGAGGCGGCCACGTTAGAACTGACCGAACAGGCGCCAGTCGCGCGGCCAGTCGCGCGAGCGGCCAAGCACCGTGCGAGCGCAGGGCAAAAAACATAGTCACTGCGCGGACGCACGATGAGCGCGAGTGCCTTCGCTGCGCGATTACGCGACGCACAGGAGCACCCCCAAACAAAAAAACTAAAGCTTGGTTTCGCCGAGCTCGAGCACGCGCGCGAACTGTTCGGGCGTGGCGGGCACGACGGACAAGCGCGAGAGTTTGATCAGCGCGAAGCCTTCGAGCTTTTTGTCGGCTTTGATTTGCGCGAGGGTGACCGGGGTTTTGAGCGCTTTTTTGGGCGTGATTTCGACTGCGGACCAATCGCCTTCTGTAGCGCTCGGATCGGCGAAGGCTTCCTTGGAGACGCTCGCGATGCCGACGACTTCTTTACCTTCGTTCGAATGATAGAAGAGAACGAGGTCGCCCTTCTTCATCGCGCGCAGGTTGTTGCGCGCGGTGAAGTTGCGCACGCCATCCCAGACCGCTTTTTTTTCGGCCTTGAATTTGTCCCACGAGTAAACGTCGGGTTCGCTTTTGACGAGCCAGTGCGCCATGCGTTCGCCCGCCGCGCTCAGTCCGCTTTGGGTTCGCGCGCGTCTTTGATGTCGATCAAGGTCGAGACGGCTTCGATTTCGCGCTTCGTCTGAATCTCGCGCTGCCGCAAGACCTTGAGTTGGGCTTCGAGCTTTCGGAGCTCGCCTTCGACCTCGCGCAAGGCTTCCTTGAGCTTGTCGCGCTCGGACTTCAGAATTTCGAGATCGATCGCCACGCTTTGCCTCTCCGGTAAGACGAGGCAACTCGTAGCAGACTCAGTCCTCCGCGACTACCCGGTTGCGCCCCGACTGTTTGGCCCGATAAAGCCGGCGGTCTGCCACAGCGACCAAATCCTCGGGCGAGGGCTTCTGGCAGCAGCTGAGCGCGGCGCAGCCGGCGCTGAGCGTGACCGGGATTTCTCGGTTCTCGAAGCTCACTTTGTGCAAACTGAGCGCTTCGCGCAGGCGTTCGGCGAGGCGTGCCGCGCCGCGCGTGGACGAGCCGCGCAAGATCACCGCGAACTCTTCGCCGCCGAAACGCGCGAACACGTCTTCGGTGCGCAGCGTGCGGCCCGCGATTCGACTCAAATGGCGCAAGACTTCATCACCGGCCGGATGGCCATAGGTGTCGTTGACGCGCTTGAAGTGATCGAGATCGAGCAAGAGCAAGCCGCAGTCCGTCGCGTGGCGCACGGCGAAGGCGATTTCGGCGCGCAAGCGATCTTCGAAGTGCCGCCGGTTGTACGCGCCGGTCAGCGCGTCCCGCGTGCTCGATTCGTAGAGTTTGCGCAGCAAGCCCTCTTGACGCACATCGGTCAGCGCAAAGCGGAACGAGACGCGCGCGCCGAGCTGCACCCAATCGTCGTCGTGCACGATCGAGCGCGTGACGCGCTTGCCTTGCACGAACGTGCCATTGCGCGAGCCCAGATCTTCGACGTAGTACTCGCCGTTCTCGACGCTGAAGCGCGCGTGGAAGCGGCTGATGCTGTCGTCATCGACCGCGAGTTGGTTCGTCGGATGACGACCGAGCGAAAACGGCATTTGCGTCATGCTCACGACCAAGCCCGCGCTCACGCCGTCCATGCGCAAGAGCACCGAGCGATCGCGGCGCGCCGGTTCCGAAATCGGACTCTGCCCGAAATCCGTGCTGCGGACCGCGATCTCCATCGTGCACGATTCTTCGGCGAACGCGCCGAGATCGTCCGAGAGGGATGCGAGCCGCATGCGCGGCACCGTGCTCGGTGTGTCGCTGCGCTGAGCCGGCTCCGGAAATGGCGGCGGATTCCGAGGTGACGATGGCGCGCTCCCCGGACGATCGTTCGGCGCGCCGAGCTTTACCACTTGACCTCGGCGAACGGTTTGCTCGGACGGGCAAACAGAAAGCCCTGCAGCAAATCGCAGTCGAGCTCAATCAACGTGTCACGTTCTTCGAGGGTCTCTACGCCTTCGGCGACCACGGTCATGCCCATATCTTGCGACAAGGCGGTCATCGAGCGAATCACTTTTTGCTTCGTGGAATTTTTGTGTACGTCGCGTACGAGCGACATATCGAGCTTCACGATCTCCGGCTCGAGCAGCGTGAAGCTGGTCAGCCCGGCGTAGCCGGCGCCCAAATCGTCGACCGCGATGCGAAAGCCCATTTCACGGAGCTGCGCGACTCGCGCGCGCACGTCTTTCACTTCATCGAGCGACGAACGCTCGGTAACTTCCAGCACGACGCGATCGGCGATTTTCGACAGCGGCGCTTCCGGCTCGCTCAGCCACGGATCCATCAAGTCGGTCACGTGCAAGTTTACGAACAATATTTCGCTCATGCCGGCCATCGGCGCGGACGCCAAATCGCGGATCGCGCGGCCAAGCGCGTCGAGGCGCCCGAGCCGGGTGGCGGCGTCGAGCACCGCGCCAGGATGCGGCAAGCTCGGTTCGTTGCTGCGCAAGAGTGCTTCGTAGCCGTACACGACCTTGCGCCGAAAATCGACGATCGGATGGTACGCCATCCACAAGGTTTGCATCGCGCGCTCGAAGCTCGCTTCGAGGCCAGCGCGATCCGCGCCGAGCGCGCCCGCGTGACCGAGCAGCTCCGCGGCTTGCTGCTTCACGCGCGCCATGCGGTGCATGCTCACCGCTTTGGCCACGACGCGACCGAGCGCTTCGGTGTCCACCGGTTTGGTGAGGTAGTGGAACGCGCCGTACTCGAGCGCCATCACCGCAGTGCTGACCGCGGGCTCGCCCGTGACGAGCACGACCGGCACGTGCAAATCGTGCTCGCGCACTTCGCGCAGCAATTGAATGCCGTCCATGCCCGGCATCTTGATGTCGCTGACGATCACGTCAAACGATCGACCGTGTACCCAGCGCGCGGCTTCGACGCCGTTGTTGGTCGCGGTCACGCTGTAGCCTTGACCGCGGAGCAATCGGCACACGCCGCGCAGCACGTCCGGATCGTCGTCGACCACGAGCACGCAAGCTTTGAAGCCGCCATCCACACGGTCATCTGAATCGCGCTCTTCCGCACCGACGGGCATGACGCCCGAACCCGATGCCGCGCCGGCCGAGTCGCTGCTTTGCGACTCCGACAGCTGCATCGACTCGGCTTGAGTCAGCGAGACGCCCATGACCCTTACAACGGCCGTCCGCAATTGAGGTAAAGGGGGGTAAGCGTCCGCGAAATGCCGGAATCGCGTGGCGCAAATTGGCCACAGTGCTCCGACAGGCTCGCGGGTCGTGTCGATTTTCAGATTTGCAGTGTAGCTGCACACGCGCTCAAGGCTCGGCCGGCAGCAACATCAGCTCGCCTGCCCGCCCGACCCGGTAATAGTTGCGCCGCGTTTTGCGGCTCTTGCTGGGCGCGCCGCGCGTCAGGTAGTCGAGCGGCTGCTCGCGTGCGTACGGGTTCGGTCGCGACTCGACGCGCATGAGGTGGGTACCGCGCGGCACCCTGAGCTCGGTGCGCGATTGCCAGACCGTGCCCACGCCCGCGTCGAGCCGTTCCGACAACGCGCCGGGCCACTCGGAGACATGTACCCAACTGTCGTTCAAACGCACGAACCAATTCACTTGCGCCGTGCCGCGCGGGGCGATCCGTTCTTCGTCGATCACGTCGACGAGCTCGAGCGGCGGAGAAGCGGGCGGGGGCACGACTTAATGTGAGTAGGTGGAGCTGTTCGGCGGCGGCGCGACGCTGTTGTCGTCTTCGGCGGGCGGCGGCGTGGGCGCGGCTTGGTCCGCATCGCTCGCGTCCGGTTTCGAGTCGCTCGCGCCCGCCTTGCTCGACGAAGTGACCGGCTTCGCCGTTATCTGTGGCACGAAGCGCGGCACGCTTTGCACATTGCAGCCCGGACCAAAGCCAGTCGCGTCGAAGTCTTGGCTGAAGGAGCCGTGCTTCTCGCTACCGTCTTTGTCGCGATAATCGACTTCGATCTTCAAACGGCGCGAGCCGCTCCGCGCGGGCGAGCAATAAGCGAGCAGGTAGTATTTGTCGTATAAATCGCGGGTCTTCATCGCGGCTTGTTCGAAGCCGACGCCGACCGCGTCCGCATTTTGCGAGTGCACCGCGCCGCTCTTGCCGATGCGATCGAGCGCCGCGCCCGCTTGATCCGCGATGCCGAGCGCGAGCACGGTGTCTGGGGTTTCATCGATGGCTTTCTCGGCATCCACTTCCGAG
>DASYCL010000821.1:0-2849 GCA_036500245.1 Polyangiaceae bacterium
TTCGTTCTTGCCCGCAGCGAAGTCGAAACCAACGCGTCCCGCCGTAAAAAGCTGGTCCGAGATCACGATGTGGGTCACGCCGAGTCGCTGCAAGCTTTGCTTGAAGGATTGAAAATCGCCGAAACGAATCGCGCTCTCCAAGTGAGTGTCAGTCGCGTAACAAGGTCGATCCACCCAAAAACCACCGAAGCTCGAAGCTCCGAACGTCGAGTAGAAAGACACCATGAGCACGCGCGCGTTCGGCGGCGTGTGCGCGTTGATGTACTCGGATAGCGTGTAAACGTAGGCTTCCGGATACTCGCGAGCGAACGTGCTTTGCCCACTCGCGATGCGCCAATTCCCGGCCAAACTCAAGAGTTTCGGATCGCCGCGCAGCTGGCGCCGCAAGTGCAGGCCGAGTGCCAGCGCGCTCGCGCCAATCGCCATTGAAACCAGCACTCGTCGCTCCGGCCAGCGCTGTGCCAGCAGGGTGACGAGCACGAGCGTCCACCAGATCAACGCGGGCAACCAATAGCGAGCGTAGACTCCGGTCGAGGCGATCGAGATGCCGATGAACACCGCGCCACAGATGAGCAGCGCGCGTGCTCGCCGCTCGCGCAAGAAGCGCAGCGCAACTAGCGTTCCAGCCAAGAGCGACAGCTCGGCGAGCAGCACGATCATCCGCCGCGCGCCGAGACTGAGCTCTGCTCCAGAAGCGACCGCCCACGAGTAGTAGTGCATATAACGCGAAAACACGGCGCCGTGCTCGGGTGTCCAGTCGCGAGTCGGGAAGATGCTCGAGGCGAGCGGATAGATGGGGTTACCGGTTTCGAGCCAGTTGCGGACGAGCCACGGCGCGACCGGCGCGCATGCGATCGCGAAGAAAAACGCGCCTTGCAAAAGCGCGCGCGAACGCTTCGTGCCGCGCGCGTAAAGTTCGGAGATCACGAGCGGAGACCAGATGATCGCGACCGTGAGCGCGGTGATTTTGAACGAGCCGGCGAACCCGACGCACAGTGCGAGGCACGCGAGCAGCCGCGTGTCCTGCCGATCGCGCCACAGTAGCCAGACGAGTACGCCGAGCGTCGCCATCAATGCCGCGCCGAAGTCGACGTAGGCGGATGCGAGCAAGAACGGCAAAGAGTTGAGCGGGTTGGTGATGAGCAGCAATGAAATCGCGAGCAAGCCGGCCCAGACATTCGAGAGACGTCGCGCGCTCAGTGCGATCGTGAGGAGTAGCAACAGGCCCGCGCCGTAGTGGACTAGCTTTGCCCCGACCGGATCGCAGACGGCGAGCGCGATCGAGTAGAGCATCTCGAAGCCCATCGCGGCGTTGGTATTGGTGAAAGTCGGCAGGTAGCCGACCGTGCCGCTCGCGAGCCAGCGCTTGGCCGCGGTCAGGTGATAGCCGTCATCGTCCCCCATGTCTGCGACGACGGTGGCGCGCAACAGGACGACGCCGAGCAGCGCCGCGGTCACGACCAGCCAAATCAGCACTTCCCGCGACGGGCGAAACTCGATCGCGCGCGCCGCGCGAAAAGCGCCGCGCGCGACGTGCACGGCGTCAGGGAGCAGCGCGAGCGCGAGCAGCGCGCACGCCGTGCGCAGCCACGATGGCGACAAGTGATGCGCAAAGCCGAGCGCGAGCGGCAGATATTGCAGCACTCCCGCGCCCACTCCGAAACAGATCACGCCGCGCTCGAGCGGGTTCGCGTTCGATGCGGCGAGTGGCACGCGGAGCCAGCGCAGCACGCGGTAGCCGAGCGCGGTGCAAAACCAGAAGAACAAAGCCACGAACAGCGGTCCGCGCAAAATCGGCGGAAGCAGTTCGACTAGGCTGAGGTACACCATCGCAAAGCTTTGCTCGCGCCGGATCCGTAACGGAATACGGCTCCGATTGCATTAGCAAAAACTTCAAGGCGGCGTGCGCGCGGGCGTTACTTGCCGTAACCTGCGGCGACGATGTTGGCTTGAATCGTGTCGTCTGTCGCGTCCGGCGGATAGCCGGAGGTCACGCAACCTTCATAGAAGCGCGCGCGAGAGATCTGCCCTGGGGCGCCCGCGCGAAAGAGCGTTTCAAGCCGAAAATTACCCGTAGATCCTTAGCCGTCTCGGATCGGCTATCGTGTCGATTCAGGGAGGCATCGCTTTGATCAACGCCAATAGCTTGTCCGAGACGGTGGACGCGCTGAACGCAGCCAAGTTCGAAGGGCGCAAACTTTCGCTCACAGAACGGCGGCGCGTCGCGAGCTGGCTGGTCGCTCGTCAGGGGTTGCCGGGCGCGTACGGGGACATGTTTGCGGGCTTCGCCGGCGAGCGCGCGGGGATCGTGGTGTTCACCGGCGAGCGCATCACTTCGGCGTCCGCGCGGCACATCTTGGGCGAAGAAGCGAGCCGCGCGTTGCGCATGCTCGATGTACCGGATCGCGCGGTGCGACAGGCGCTCGAACGCGCGAGCACCGGCATGCTCAAGTGCCTCGAACGCGCGGAGGAGGATCCGCGCAACCAAAACCCGGGTCGCTATTGTTGTGGCAAATGCACGGTTGGGCTGTGGCGCAATCTGCTGGCCGGAGGCCTCGATCGCCAAGCGGAGCGGCTCGCGGCCGGTGTTCGTCATTTGCGTTCCGCGCGCGATGACGACGGAGGCTGGCACAAGTTTCCGTTCTGGTTCACCGTGCTCGCGCTCGGCGAAATGGATTTCAGCGCCGCCAAGCGTGAGCTCGCGCACGTGCGCCCCACGCTGGAACGCGCAGCGGCACGCAAAGGTTCGACCGTGCACGCGCGTCGACGTCACGAGTTGGCGCGGCGAGTGCTCGAGCGAAATTGAGTCACTATCGGGCGCTCTGCAGTTGCGATAGGGTCGTGACGAG
>DASYCL010000822.1:0-4796 GCA_036500245.1 Polyangiaceae bacterium
TGCAGATCGAGCTTCACGGATTCGGCCTGGGTGCCGTTGGTGACTTCGATCTTTTCACCGTCGGCTTTGACCAGGCGACCTTGAAAGGTTTGCTTGGCTTTACCGCGCAGTGCACAAGCGACGTTCCAGTACTCTTCCGGGACGAACGCCTCGATTTCGCGCTCGCGTTCGACGATCAGCCTGAGCGCGACGGACTGCACGCGCCCAGCACTGAGCCCGAACGCGAGCTTCGACCAAACCAGCGCCGATACGTCATAACCGACGATGCGATCGAGCACTCGGCGGCAGCGCTGCGCGCTGTACAAGTTCACATCGAGGTCGCGCGGTGAATCGATCCCGCGCTGCACGCCCTTCTTCGTGATTTCTTCGAACTCCACGCGCCGCACTTCGAGCTTCGGCCGCGAGAGTTCTTCCGCGATATGCCACGCGATGGCCTCGCCCTCGCGATCGGGGTCGGTCGCGAGCAGGAGCACGTCGGCCTTCTTGGATTCGGCCTTCAGCTCCGAGAGCACCTTGGCCTTCGCCTCGATGACCTCGTACGTCTCTTCGAAGCCGTGCTCGACGTCGATCCCCATCTTCTTGGGCAGGTCCTTGACGTGGCCTTTGCTCGCGACCACCTCATAGCCGGCGCCCAAGTACTTCTTGATCGTCTTGGCTTTGGCGGGGGATTCGACGATTACGAGGGTCTTCGCCATGGTGGGTTACGGGTCCCTTTCGGCACACTGAATGCGAACGCTTTGCTCATGGCGCAAGCCCCAGATCCCAGGCCACGCCGCAAAACCCAATTAAATCAAAAGCTTACCGATTTGTAAGCGCCCCGAGGGGTGGGTTACTAAGACTCCTTCCAGGCGAAGCGTCAAGATCAGTTCTGAAACACGACCCGCCCCGAGCCCCGTTTGCGCGCAAATTTCGTCGGCCGATGCTGCACCGCGTCGAACAGCGCTGAGCACGGCCGCGCGCGCGGCTTCGGGCGGCGATACATCGGTAAAATCTAGGATTTCTTGTTGGGGTTGCCGGGCGCGAGCGAGCTCGGCCGCGGTCGAAACCGGGTGCAGGTTCTGGGCGGCAAGCGCCTTCAACAAATCTTTGCTCCCGCGCAGCGGCCGGGCGCCGAGCAGGAGCTCCGCGACGCAGCCCCGCCCTTTGCCGTGCCAAGGCGGGTATGGCACGGCGAACAGCGGCCGGCCGAGCCGCCGCGCGTGCGCAGACGCGTTGCGCGCGCCGCCGCGGTTGCGCGATTCGACCACGACCACGACGTGGGCAAGCGCGACCAACACCGCGTTGCGCAGGAAGAACGCGCCCCGCGTCGCGGGCACATCGCCCTCTACTAAGGAGAGATAGGCGCCGCCGCGATCGAGCACCTCTTGGAAGACGAGCGCGTTGTCTTTGGGAAATGGTCGCTGGAAGCCGGCCGGCGCCACCACGACGGTCGTACCGCCGGCGTCGAGCGCGCCGCGGTGCGCCGCGGTATCGATGCCCTCCGCCCCGCCCGAAATCACCACAACGCCCGCGGTCGCGAGCTCACCCGCCAATTTGTGCGCGTACTTCGCGCCGCGCTCGCTCGGGCCGCGCATTCCGACGACGGCCACCATCGGACCGCGCGGCAATTCGCCGCGCAGGAACAGCTTCGTCGGCGGCCGCTCGAGATCAGCGAGGCGCGCGGGCAGACTCGCACCGGCGAGGCAGGTTTCGGCGGTCTCGGACATCGCCCCGCATCGGTCGCGGCCGGCCTCGAGTTGCGAGCGCTTCCGCTCAGGCCGAAACTTCGCGAGATCACCGCTACCCCATGGTAACACGCCGTATGCGTTTCGTGGTGGCCAGTCACGGCCATTGTTTCGACGGCTTGTCGAGCGCCGTGCTCTTCACGCGCTTGATGCACGAACGCGGCTTCGCCCAGGCCGAATTCGAATATCGCGCCTGCGGCTACGGCAATACGCAGCAGCGCCCCGAAGAAAAACTCTTGCTCGGCGAAGAAAACGCGATTCTCGACTATCGCTTCAGTGCGTCGCCGAAGCTCACTTGGTATTTCGACCATCACCGCACTGCGTTTCAGTCCGAAGCGGAGCGGCGCACGTTTGACGAAGCCAAGAATCCGCAATTTTTCTTCGACTCGAGCTACAGCTCGTGCACGAAATTGATCTTCGACGTGAGCGCGCAGAAATTCGGTGTCTCGGACCCAGCGCTCGAACCGCTCGTCAAGTTCGCAGACGTGATCGACTCGGCGCGCTTCGCGAGCCCCGAGCAAGCGATCGATCGCAGCGAGCCACTGATGCGACTCGTCAGCGTCGTCGAGCACTACGGGGACGACGGCTTTTATCAGGCGCTCGTGCCCGAGCTGATACGAAAGCCGCTCGTCGAGGTCGCGAACTTGCACTTCGTCGCTGAGCGCTACAAGCCGCTCGGAAAAAAGCACGAACGCTTCGTCGAACGCGTGCGCAACAAGAGCCAGGTCAAAGGCCGCGTCGTGTTCGTGGATTTGACCGACGCTATGTTGGAAAGCGTTGGGAAATTCGTAACCTACGCGCTCTACCCGAAATCGGTTTATTCGGTACTCGTGGGCGTGCTCAAGGGCGGGCCGAAGATCTCGGTCGGTTACAACCCATGGTCGGGCGCGCCGCTGGACGCAGACATCAGCGCGATTTGCGCGCGCTACGGCGGCGGCGGACATCCGGTCGTCGGCGGGATCTCCTTCGGTTCGAACGAAGTCGAGCGCGCGCGCAGCGTCGCTCACGAGATCGCCGATGAGCTCGCTGGCTGACGCGATCGCGACGTGGCGTCGCCCCGCCGGGCGCCGTCCGTACGTGCTCGGACACCGTGGCGCGCGCCACGCGGCGCCCGAAAACACGCTCGCCGCGTTCGAACTGAGCCGTGACGAAGGCGCCGACGGCGTCGAGCTCGACGTGCGGCTCGATCGCGACGACAACGTGATCGTATTGCACGACCCGACTCTCGAACGCGTGACTCGTGGCGCAGACCTGCGCCACGCCGAAGACATTCCACACGCTGAGCTGGCGCGGCTCGACGTCGGCAAGGGGGAACGTGTACCGCTACTCGCGGACGTACTCGCGTGGGCGAAGGAGCACGATCAGCGGGTGAACATCGAGCTGAAGTCGGACGTGAAGAATCGAAAGCTCTTGCTCGAGCGGGTGCGCGCGGTGGTGACCGCTCAGCCGCTACCGCGGGTTTTGTTTTCGAGCTTCCACCCGCAGTTCGTGTGGTGGCTCGCGCGCCAGCTGCCGGATTTGCCACGCGCGTGGTTGGTCCACAAAAAGCAGCGCATTTTGCGACATGCGCCTGGCGCCCACTGGCTCGGCGCGAACGGCGTGCACCCCGAACACGTGCTCGCGGACGCCTCGCGCGTGCGCCATTTGAAGCGCACCGGTTTCCTCGTCAATGTGTGGACCGTGAACGATACCGCGCGCGCGCGCGAACTCTCGAAAAACGGCGTAGACGCGATCATCAGCGACACCCCCGGCGAGATTTTACATGGCTTGATTTAGCGGAGTGCCATCCACGACGCCGAAGGCTCTGCCGCAAAACTCGCGCCGCGTGACCATCAAAACTCCAGCATCAGACAGCTTCCTGATTGCTCGTGCTCGGATCTCGCGCGCGGTCGCGCCCGACAAGGCCCGGGTCCGCGCGCCCGGAAATAAAACAACGCTACCGATTCGCCGGGCTGATCACGGTTTTCGAAAGACAGGCGGCCACGTTAAAACTGACCGCCGCGCTTCGTGACACCCGAAGGGGTGAACAGGCGCCCGCCGCGCAACCTGAAGCGCGGGCGGCCAAGCGCTTTGATACGCGTAGGGCCAGAATAGCCTGAAAGATATACCGCGAGCCCAAACCGGAACACGCTAAGCTGAGCGCCTACCCCGACGCGTCGGCGCATGATGACTCGACGCCGCGGGGCGACCACTTCTGCGCGTGTCAGCCAGCGCAGCTAGGATTTCGTGCACGATGCTCACCCCGGCGAGCGCGGTGATGCCCGAAGGGTCGTAGGTGGGCGCGATTTCGACCACGTCGAAGCCGATGATTTCGGCGCCGACGAGCGCGCGGAGCAGCTGCTGCAATTCCCACGTGCTGATGCCGCCCGGGAGCGGAAACGCGGTGCCCGGCGCGAACGCGGGATCGAGCGCGCTCACATCGACCGAGACGTAGAGCGAGGTTTTGCGGACGAGCTTTCGCACTTGGCTCACCACCGCGTGGATGTCCCAGCGCACTTCGTCCGTCGTCACGATTTCGAAGCCGTGCGAGAGCCCGAACGACAGCTCATCCGACGATGAATAAGGGCCGCGAACGCCGATTTGTAGCGTCGAGTCCGCGCGAATCAGGCCTTCTTCGACGGCTTTGCGGATCACGCTCGCGTGATGCGCCGCCGCGTCCCCCGGCGGACCCGAAGCGTTGCTCTGCGCGTCGATGTGAAGCAGACCGAAGGCTTTTTTCTTGGCGCGATGAATGCCGCGCAGCGCGCCGAGCGTCAACGTTTGATCGCCGCCGATGAAGCCGCCGATTGCGCCGGAGCGCGTGATCGCTTCGGCGCGATCGGCGACGATGCCGAGCGCGGAGTCGGCTTCGTGCGGGGGCACCGCGATGTCTCCGCCGTCGGCCACGCGCAGTTCGTCGTAGATATCGACGCCGAGCGCGGACGAAAATGAACGCGAAAGCGCCGAAGCTTCGCGCACCGCGCGCGGGCCGAAGCGCGCGCCGGGCCGAAACGACGTGCCGCCGTCGAACGGCACACCGCACAGCAAGACATCCACCGCGGGCACGGCGCGCGGATCGTCGTACAGCGGCAA
>DASYCL010000823.1:0-6219 GCA_036500245.1 Polyangiaceae bacterium
CTCGCGAACGCAGTAATCTTCAACGTGGCACTCGTCGTCGGCGCAGTTTTCGCCGGAATTGTCGGGCTAATCGTGGGCATGCCGAGCCTGCGGCTGCGCGGCGACTACTTGGCGGTCGTCACGCTCGGCTTCGGCGAGATCATCCGCATCTTGTTCAACAACGCGACGTTCCTCGGCGCCGCGACCGGATACTTCGGCGACGATCCGTCTGGGCTACCGACCTATACGAATTTCTTTTGGGTGTATGCCTGGGCCGCGTTGATCGTCGTATTGATCCACAATTTGACGTTCTCGCAAACCGGTCGCTCGCTGATCGCGATTCGCGAGGACGAAATCGCGGCCGAGGCGATGGCCACGCCAACCACGCGACTCAAAGTGACCGCCTTCGCGCTCAGCGCGGCCACTGCGGGCATCGCGGGCGGACTCTTCGCGCACATGCAGGCCGGGGTTCGCCCCGAAGATTTTCGTTTCGAGAAGTCGATCGACATGGTCGTGATGATCATCGTCGGCGGTTTGGGCTCGATTTCCGGCGCGATTTTGGGCGGAATCTTCCTCGCGGTCTCGCTCGAGCTGATGCGCGATCTGCAGCAGTACCGGCTCGTCTTGTACGCCCTACTCTTGATCGTGATCATGATCTTGCGACCGCAGGGGCTCTTGGGCACGCGCGAGCTGCATCACTTCTTCAGACGTCGACCCAAAATTGCCACAAGCTCGAGGGGCTCATGAGCTTGCTCGCGCTCAGCAGGGTCGACAAAATCTTCGGCGGTCTTCGCGCGGTCCACGATGTTTCGTTCGCGGTCGAGCCGGGTACCATCTTCGGCTTGATCGGCCCAAACGGCGCCGGCAAGACGACTCTCTTCAACCTGATCACCGGCGTCTACACGCCGGAGAGCGGCTCCATTCTATTTGCGGGCGGCGAAATTGCGGGGCTCCGTCCAGCTGCGATCGCAGCGCGCGGCATCGCTCGCACATTCCAAAATATCCGCATTTTCCGCACCATGACCGTCGAAGAGAACGTGATGGTCGCCGGCCACCACCTACACAAAGCGAACATCGTCCAAGCGATGTTCCGTAGTCACCGTTACGAGGACGACGAACGCGCGCTCAAGACGCGAGCTCGGGAATTGCTCGACATGCTCGGACTCGCGCCGCTCGCATGCGAAGTGGCAGGCAGCTTGCCGTACGGATCGCAGCGCCGGCTCGAGATCGCGCGCGCACTGATGCTTTCACCGCAACTCTTGCTGCTAGACGAACCTGCGGCGGGCATGAACAGCCAAGAAGCCAGAACCCTCAACGACCAGATTCGTTTCTTGCGCGACGAACTCGAACTCACCGTAATTCTGGTCGAGCACAACATGGCCGTGGTGATGAATGTTTGCGAGACGATTCACGTCGTCGACCACGGGGAAACCATCGCCGAGGGCAGCCCCACGGAGATTCGCGTGCACCCGAAGGTGCTTGCCGCATATCTCGGTGAAGAGCCAAAAGAGGCTCTCGGATGAGCGAAGGTGCGAAGCACGTACTCGAGCTCTCGGACCTGAACGTGAGCTACGGCGGCATCGCGGCGTGCAAACGCGTGTCGTTGCACATCGAGCGCGGTGAGATCGTGACCTTGATCGGCGCGAACGGCGCAGGCAAGACGAGCGTGCTCAGGTCGATCATGCAGCTCGTTCCGCCCGCGAGTGGCAGCGTGCGTGTGCTCGGTAACGACGTGAAAGGCATGCCAACGCATCGCGTAGTCGCGCTCGGTGCTGCACTCGTGCCGGAAGGTCGCGCAATTTTTGGCAACCTGAGCGTGCGCGAGAATCTCTTGCTCGGCGCGTTCTTGAAGCGCGACGCGAAGCAGCTCGAACGCGGCTTGACCCGCAGCGCGGAGTTGTTCCCGCGTCTGGGCGAACGCATGGCCCAAAATGCCGGCACGCTGTCCGGTGGGGAACAACAAATGCTGGCCATCGCTCGCGCGTTGATGGCCGATCCGAAGTTGATTTTGTTGGATGAACCGAGCCTTGGCCTCGCGCCAAAGCTGGTGCAGCAGATCTTCGAAGCGATCGTGGAGGTCGCGAAGTCGGGCATCACCATTTTGCTGGTCGAGCAGAACACGCGGCTCGCGCTCGACATCGCGCAGCGCGCGTATGTGCTCGTTACGGGTGAAGTCGTGCTCGCGGGCGCTTGCGCGGATTTGAAGAACGACCCTCGCGTTCGTGAAGCGTACCTTGGCGAAAACATCCAAGCCTGAGCACGTGCACGACTTGTCGGCGCTGCACCCGGCCGGACGTGGACGAGCGCGCTTTACGTTTCACGGCAATGTGCGTGACACGCGCTACGGCTGGCTTCGACTGACTCCTGCATATTCGGTGCATCTGGTGCGCGAGCTACTCGATGCACGCGCGAAGCCGGAGCTCCCCGTGCTCGACCCATTCTGTGGCACGGGCACGACTCTGCTCACCTGCGCCGAACGCGGCATCGATTGCACGACGCTCGACGTGAACCCGTTTTTGATCTGGCTCGCACGCGTGAAAGTGGCCAAATATAGCAGTGGAACGCTGGAGCGCGCTTCTGGACTCGTCGCAAAAATGAGTCGCGCGGCGCTCGCTCGTGGCGCAGCGCCGTGGTTGCCCGCACTGTTTCAGATCGAAAAGTGGTGGCAACGGCCGACGCTGGATGCGCTCGGACGCGCCTTCTTTGCGTTGCAGAGTGCAGACGCTGAAACCGCGGCGCTCGATCTCGCGAAGCTTAGTTTTTGTCGCAGTCTGATCATCACGGCGAACGTGAGCTTCGGTCACCAATCGATGTCGTTCGCGAAATCGCGCACGCCCAGCAAGCGCGCTGCGGAAGCGGTGTCAGCCGCGCTGAACGATGCTTTCGAGTCAATCGCGACTGCGGCGGCCAGCGCGCTACCTTCCAGCAGGGGACGCGCAAAGCTCGGCGATGCGCGTCGCGTCCACGAGTCCTGCGGCAAGGCGCGCTTTGGCACGGTGATCACTTCTCCGCCGTATGCCAATCGCATGAGCTACGTGCGCGAGCTGCGACCGTACATGTATTGGCTCGGCTATTTGAGCGATTCGCGCGGCGCGGGAGAGCTCGATTGGAAAGCGATCGGTGGCACCTGGGGCGCCGCAACGAGCCGCGTCGCGGTCTGGGAAGCGGAGAGCGAGGTCCCGATTTCAGGCCTGAGCGACGCGGTCGCGGAAATCGCGCGCCACAGCGATTTGTTGTCGCGCTACGTGCTGAAGTACTTCGCGGACATGCTCGAGCACGTACGCAGCGTCGCGCATGTCGTGGCGCGCGGCGGTGAAGTCCACTACGTGGTCGGCAATTCGAAGTTCTACGACGTGGTCGTGCCGGTCGAGCGTTGGTTGGCGGAGATTTTCGAGCTCGCGGGCTTCCGCGACGCACGCGTGCGCGAGCTACGCAAACGCACGAGCAAGCGCGAACTCTACGAATATTTGGTCAGCGCCACGAAGCGCTAATGTCACCGTCTCGCGAGTTCAGTGCTGGAGCTGGACGCTCTTGGCGTTGGCTGCAGTCACGCCTTCGGTCGGCACGGCAAGCCCGTGCGCAATCAACATGAAGTTGACGATCGCCCAGTATTCATCGGGCTTTAGCGTCCCCGCCGCGCTCTTCGGCAGCGGCATGCGCGTGCTCACGTAGTCGAACAAATCTTGTGCGGTCTCGAAGGCGCCGCGGCGAGGCTGACCCGGAACACGCGCCGTATCCTGCTGCACGTTGGCATTGGTCGCGAACGCCGGATTCGAAGACGACGAGTCGTCGCGCGGGTACTTCGAGAGCGCGCCCGGGCCCATGATCGGCGGTGCAGTCGTCAGCCCCTCGCCGTGTCGACCGTGGCACGAGGCACAATTCCGATCGAACAAGTCCGCACCCGGTGCTGCCTTCGCGCGGGCTTGGGCGATGCCAGTATCGGAAGCGCCGAGCGGAGTCACGCTACAGGCGGCGAGCGCGAGCGCGATCAGGACGCCAGCGGTCAGACCATGAATGAGCTCTCGGGGACGCGACATCAATTTAAATTCCTTCTCGACTTAAGTGTTCTGCATTGTGCCGAATTTCAGCGGCGAAATCCGCGAGAAACGCTGAACGGTTGACCGGCCGCTTGCTCTGGAGCCCCCGCGCGACGCTATTCTTCGAGCGTGAAGCCGACTGAGATCGTCCTGGCTCTAACGCTTGTTGCAACTGGTTGCACACCGAGCGTTCCGCCGCGTTGGGCCGAAGGCGGCGCGACGTTGGCCATTACGCCGGCGCGTTGGGATCGCCCGGACGAGGACAGCATCGAGATTCGGCCCGACGGGCGCGTGCTCGAAGGCGGACATCTTCGCTTCGTGATCGATCGCGTTGGTCGCGTCACGGACGACGACTACGAACCATTCGCTATCTTGCTGCCGGACGGGCGCCTCGTCGGCACCGGCGATTCAGCGCTCGGTTACGTTGGACTGAACAACGCATCACCGCCCTCCGCACCGCAAGCGTGGCTCAGCTTGCAACCTGACGGCCGCGTCGTGCTCTACGAGCCCAACGGCGATCGTTCGCAGCGCGGCGCGTGGCGCGGTTGCGACGGCCCGGGGCGGCGCGCGTGCACCCTGGTCACCCAGCTCGTCGCTATGCGCAATTACCGCATGGCGCCGCGGAGCGGGGTCACCTTTGGGGTCGGTGTCGGCGTCGGCTTCTGAGCTCGACCGATTCGGCCGCGTTAGGCAGAACCGCGGCTTTTAAGCTATGAATCCAGGCGCGGCTCACCTGCGAGCGCGCAAGGACGAATTCGATGTTGGATGCACGCTACGTCGCCGAGCACCTCGATGAGGTTCGCACGCAGCTCGCTCGGCGCGGACCCGAGTTTGCTCAGGCTCTCGATGGACTCGCCAATCTGGTCGGCGCGCGCCGCGATTTGATTCGCACGACCGAACAATTGCAAAGCGAGCGCAACGCCGCCAACGACGCGATGGCCAAGCTCGCCAAGAGCGGTGACAAAGCGGGCATGGCCGCGCGGCGCGACGAGCTGAAAGCAGTATCCGAGCGCGTGAAGGGACTCGAGACCGAGCTTGCGGCACTCGAAGCCCAGCTCGAAGAACAGCTGCTCGAAATCCCGAACGTACCGCACCCGAGCGTGCCCGACGGCAAAACCGAAGCCGAAAACACCATCATCCGCACCTGGGGCACTCAGCCGAACTTCGATTTCGAACCGAAGGCGCACTTCGAACTCGGGGAAAAACTCGGGATTTTGGACTTCGAGCGCGCGGCCAAGCTCTCCGGCGCGCGCTTCTCGGTGATGTACGGCGCGGGCGCGCGACTCGAACGCGCACTCGCGACCTTCATGCTCGATCTCCACACGCGCGAACACGGCTACACCGAAGTGTATCCGCCATATCTGGTGAAGGCCGAAGCCTTGCGCGGCACCGGCAATCTGCCGAAGTTCGAGGAAGATCTGTTCAAGACGAAGCGCAGCGATCCGAACGATCCGAGCGCGCTCTACTTGATCCCGACCGCCGAGGTGCCGGTCACCAACTTGCACGCGGACGAAATCCTCGAAGCAGCGGAGTTGCCGCGCGCGTATGCCGCGTACACACCGTGCTTTCGCAGCGAAGCCGGTTCGTACGGTCGCGACATGCGCGGCTTGATTCGCCAGCACCAGTTCGACAAAGTGGAGCTCGTGCGCTTCGCGCCGCCCGAGCAATCACTGGCCGAGCTCGAAGTGCTGACACTGCACGCCGAGGAAGTGCTGAAAAGGCTGAATTTACACTACCGCGTGGTCGAACACTGCGCCGGCGATCTGAGCTTCACCGCCACCAAGGGCTACGATCTCGAAGTCTGGTTGCCGTCCCAAAACACGTTCCGCGAAATCTCGAGCTGCTCGAGCTTCGGCGACTTCCAAGCGCGCCGCGCCAAGATCCGTTATCGCAGCGAACCCAAAGCCAAGCCGCGCCTGCTGCACACGCTCAACGGTTCGGCGCTGGCGATCGGCCGCACCTGGGTCGCGATCCTCGAACAGCACCAACAAAAAGACGGCAGCGTGCTCATCCCCGAACCGCTCCGTGCGTTCATGGGCAGCGATCGCCTCACCGGCGTCTGAACTCGAGCTAGCGCCGCTTCTTCTTCTTGCCGCGCCCGCCGTGTGGCGCGCTGTCTTTGCCTTTGTTGCGTTCGGGCTTGTAGCTCTTGGTCGCGGGCGCGCCACTGCTCGCCTTGGTACTTTTTTTGGTTGGGGTTGGG
>DASYCL010000824.1:0-7472 GCA_036500245.1 Polyangiaceae bacterium
GCGAGGGCGCGCATCGACGCCATCGAGCGCTTCACCGACCTCGGGTCGGGCTTTCAAGTCGCCTCGCTCGACATGGAGCTGCGCGGCGCGGGCGACCTGCTCGGCGCCGAGCAGAGCGGATTCGTCGAAAGCGTCGGTTTCGAGCTGTTTTGCAAGATGCTCGAGGATGCAACGCACGAGCTCCGCGGCGAGACGGTCACGCATGAGGTCGATCCCGATTTGAACTTCGACGTAGAAGCGCTCTTGCCCGAGGATTACATCGCCGAAGTCGGTGTGCGACTCTCCCTTTACAAACGCTTGTCGAGCGCCGCCGACGAAGCCGAAGTCAACGATCTGTCACGCGAGATGGAAGATCGCTTCGGTGCGCCGCCGCTCGCGGCTCGGCGCTTGGTCGAGCTAATGCGGCTCAAGACCGAGCTTCGGCGCTTGCGCGCGGTCGGTTGCGAAGCGACGGCAAAGTCTGCCACTTTGCATTTGCTCCCAGACACGCCGCTCGATCCGCTCAAGGTCAGCGCGCTCGTCGGACAGAAAAAGTCGCTCTATCGGCTGAGCCCAGATGGCCGACTCACGCGGCGCACGGGCGAACACGAAGCGCTCGGTGACGGCCTCGTGCTCGCTGATCGCATGCTGAGCGAACTCGCGAAGTGCATGAAAGACTGAGTTTCGCCGCCGCTACGAGCGGTCGAGCTTGCGCATCGTGTAACGCGCGGCCCGCACGACGACCGCACGCGGTAAGACTTTCGAGAGCGTCGTCTGCACCGAATTCATCGCGCCGGGCACGTAGACGACGCGGCGAGCCACGTACGCATCGAGCGCTCCTTGCACCACCGCGTTCGGTTCGAGCTGCGCGATCTTGGGCGCGCTCCCTTCCGGCACTCCGGCCGCGGATTGAAAACCGGTCGGCACGAAGCCCGGACAGCAGGCGAGCACACGCACCTTCGTCCGTTCGAGCTCCGAAGCGAGCGCCGCGGAGAAACTCAAGATGAACGCTTTGCTCGCGCCATACGTCGCCATGTACGGCGTCGGCTGATATGCCGCGGTCGAGCCGAGATTGATGATGCCGCCGTGGTCGCGCTTCACCATGCCCGGCAAAAAGTGCCGAGACAGATACACGACCGACTCGACGTTCACGCGCACCATGCCGGTCTGACGCTCGGCTTCGCTGTCGGCGAATCCACCCGCGGAGCCGAAGCCCGCGTTGTTGATCAAATGATCGATTGGGATGCCGAGATCATCAACGATCAGCGCGAGTTGCTCCGCGCCGCCCGGTTGCGACAGATCCGCAGTCACGATTCGAGTCGCCACACCGTTGATGCGCGCGAGATCGGAGCCGAGTGTCTCGAGCTTCTCGCGCGAGCGCCCAGTCAGCACAAGGTTACAGCCGCGATGCGCGAGCTGGCGCGCGAACTCCTCGCCCAAGCCCGAGGAAGCACCCGTGACGAGCGCGAACGTGCCCGAGAAAACGTCTTGATCCATCGCCGACTCAGGACATCCGCTGGCAGCGAGATCGCAGATAGTGATCGGCCAGGACGATCGCGACCATCGCTTCGCCGATCGGGACGAAGCGCGGCAAAAGACAGGGATCGTGTCGGCCCTTGGTGCGAATCGTCGCCTCTTCGCCTTCGCTCGTGACCGTCTTTTGTTCGCGCGACAGACTGCTCGTCGGTTTGATCGCGGCGCGCATCACGATCGGCATGCCCGATGAAATGCCGCCCAACATGCCGCCGTGGCGGTTGGTGCGAGTCCGAATGTTGCGCACACCGGTGCCGCTCTCAGCGGCGAAGAATTCGTCGTTGTGCTCGCTGCCGCGCTGGGTCGCGCTGGCAAAACCCGAGCCGTATTCCACGCCGACCACTGCGGGAATGCTGAACAGCGCCTTGGCGAGATCGGCTTTGAGTTTGTCGAACACGGGTTCGCCCAGACCCGGCGGCACGTGCGTCGCGACGATTTCGCTGACGCCGCCGATTGAATCTTGATCTTTTCGCACCCGCTCGATCAAGTCGATCATCTCGCGAGCGCGCTGTACGTCCGGGCAGCGCACGATGTTCGGCGTGCCGTCCGGAAACGTCTCGACGTCTGTGAGCGTGACCTGCTCGGGCTCGTCAACGCGCGCGATCACGTTCCCAACTTGCTTCACGTAACCGACGACCGCGCCGCCGAAGGCCTCTGCGATCAGCTTTTTCGCGATCACACCGGCTGCGACGCGCGCAACCGTTTCGCGCGCGCTCGAGCGACCGCCGCCGCGGTAGTCGCGGAAGCCGTACTTCGCGTCGTAAGTGAAATCCGCATGGCCAGGGCGGTATTTGTCCTTGATGTCGGCGTAGTCGCGGCTTCTCTGATCCTCGTTGCGCACCAAAATCGCGATGCTCGTGCCTGTGGTGCGATCGTCGAAAACGCCGGACAAGATCTCGGGCATGTCTGCTTCTTGCCGCTGCGTGACGAGGTGACTCTGACCGGGCTTGCGGCGATTCAGATCGGCCAACAGATCCTCGACCGAAAGCGCAAGTCCCGCAGGGCAGCCGTCGACGATGACGACATTGCCGGGCCCGTGAGATTCACCGGCCGTCGTGACGCGAAACGCTTGACCGAAGCTGTTACCTGCCATGTTCGAAGTTCGGCCCAGCGAGGGCTGCGCCTCGCGGCAGTGTACCAGTTGCGGTGCTGAGGGCGACCGGGCATTTTAAGCCGAACATGACCGCACTCAGCGAATTGAACGACGAGGAGCGACTCTTCTTCGACACGGTTTACGCCTTCGCTCAAGAGCGCGTGCGGCCGAAAGTGCGAGAAATGGACGAATCGGCACACCTCGAGCCCGCGCTCGTGCGGAGCTTGTTCGAGCTCGGCGTGATGGGCGTCGAGATCCCGAGCGAATACGGCGGCGCAGGCAGCAGCTTTTTCAACGCCATCCTCGCGGTGCAAGCGCTGGCGCGCGTCGACCCGAGCGTCGCCGTCTTGGTCGACGTGCAAAATACTTTGGTCGAAAATGCGCTCTTGCGCTGGGGCAACGCAGATCAGAAAGCGCGCTACTGCCCGAAGCTCGCGAGCGAATGGGTCGGATCCTACGCGCTCAGCGAAGCGAGCTCGGGCTCCGACGCGTTCGCGCTCAAGACTCGCGCGGAGCAGCGCGGCGATCGCTTCGTCTTGAATGGTCGAAAGCTCTGGATCACGAACGCGCACGAAAGCTCGCTCTTCATCGTGTTTGCCAACGTCGACTTGGCCAAAGGCTACAAAGGCATTACCGCATTCTTGATCGAGCGCGATTTCGCTGGTTTTTCCGTAGGAAGAAAAGAAGACAAACTCGGCATTCGAGCTTCGAGCACGTGCGAGCTCGTGCTCGACGACTGCGAGGTGCCCGCGGAAAACGTGCTCGGCGAAGTCGGCCGCGGTTACAAGATCGCGATCGAAGCGTTGAACGAAGGGCGCATCGGCATCGGCGCGCAGATGCTCGGGCTCGCCGAAGGCGCCTTCGCGCACGCGCTGAAATACATGCGCGAACGCGTGCAGTTCGGCAAACCGATCGCCGAGTTTCAAGGCATGCAGTTTCAATACGCGCGCGTCGCGCTCGAGATCGAGGCGGCGCGGTTGCTCGTGTACAACGCAGCTCGCCTCAAAGATGCCGGCAAGCCATTCGTCAAAGAAGCCGCGATGGCAAAGCTATTCGCGTCCGAAGTTGCCGAGCGCACCGCGTCGGCCTGCGTCGAGTTCTTCGGCGGCGTCGGCTTCACGCGCGAATACCCGGCAGAAAAACTTTATCGCGACGCGAAGATCGGCAAGATTTACGAGGGCACGAGCAACATGCAGCTCGCGACCATCGCCAAGCTGCTCGAATAACGCGAGCGCCTCAGCGCGACCCAAGGCCCTGTCGGCGCGACGCGACGCGACCGAGCGCGGCTTCGACGGCCTCGACCAATTGCGTTTCTGAAGCCGGCTTTGCAAGCACGACATGGGCGAGCGCGCGAACTCGCGGCGCGTCGCGCGACTCAAGCTGAGACGAATGGACAATCCGAGCTGTCTCGGGGTGATGCAAGGCAAGCTCTTCGAGCACGGCCACGCCGCCGCCGCCCGGCATCTGAAGATCCGTGATCACCGCGTCATAGCGCAGCTCAGCAATCGCGCTCAGGGCTTGAAACGTGCTGCTCGCGGTGTTGATCTGGTAGCCGATGGGAAGCGCGCGCAGGTTCCGCCACAGCGCGCGAATCACCGCCGGATCGTCGTCGACCAGCAGAATTCGCGGGCGACGCACTGAGGCCCTCGAGTAGGGCGGCGGTTCGCTAGGCACCATGACCCATGCCACTGCAAGACGCAGGCCGAGCCCGAGCCGCTCGTTTTACGCTTTTCGAGCGGTTTGCGGAATTCGAGAACTCGGGGCCTTGCGTGTGCGCCCGAGCCGGGTATCGTCGCGGCGCCATGGTGGAACTCGGTGTCGTTACTCTTGCCAAAATCGTCGGGACAATCCTGCTCGCGTCGGGCCTGATTCCGTTCCTCTTCTTGTTTTCGCCTGGAGCGAAGTCGGAACCGGCTCCCGAAGACACGTTCGACGGTGACTGACGCGCTCTCCTTGGGTCCGATCGAGCAGTAGCCAGAGTCCGACTCAAGTTCGAGAAACCGCTTGCTCGGGCTCACGTACTACGCGGGAACCCAGACGGCTGACAAGAGGGAGCGCGGTGCATGAGCGACGTTAAACTTCGGATTGCGATTGGTACTTTGTGGGCCGCGGGCGCGTTAGCCGGCTGCAAGGACAAACCCAAAGTCGATCTCGCGCCGGTTGCCTCCGCGGCGCTCACAGCCGGACCGGCGGCGGCCACGGCGACGCACTTCAGCGTCGATTCGGCCTCGAGCAAGCTGAACTTCTTGATGGATTCACCGCTCGAAAAGATCGACGGCGACGCAGCCGGCGGCCTGCAAGGCGATCTGTTCGTCGATTTGTCTGACCTCACGCGGTCGACCGCGCTGGTCAAAGTCGATCTACAAAAGCTCGTGCTCTATCAACAAAAGCGCGACGACGACAAAGGCTCATACAGCACGCGCGCCAAGAGCGACTTACAGAACACGCACGCGCGCAATTGGCTGCAAATCACGCCGCGCGAAGGCGATGTCACGCCCGAACAAGCCGAAGCCAACCGCTGGGTCGAATTCAAAATCGAAAAGATCGACAACGCTTCGCTCACGAATGTTTCGAGCGCGACCGGCGCGACCCGCAAGCTCACGGCAACCGCGAGCGGCGAGTTCCGGCTTCACGGTCGCAAGCAAGCCAAGAGCGCAAAGCTCGAGCTCACCGTGAACTATGCGGGCGACAAGCCGCAATCGATCCACGTGAAGACGACCGAGCCACTCAAAATCGGGCTCGAAGAATTCGAAATCAATCCGCGCGACGACACGGGGAAATTCGTGAAATCCGTAACCGAAGCCTTGAGCAGCAACTTGAAAGGCAAAGTCGCGCAAGAAGCTCCGTTGATGATCGAGTTCACCGCCAACGCGCAGTGATTTTGGGTTCAGCACTTACGTCGCGGCCCGCACTGGTAGCCCGCAGCGAGTCCTTCAGCGACGCACGGCTTCACGCAACACGCGAAACCTGAGCGGCGCGCCAGCGCGCGAAACCTCGAGCACGAGATCGCTGCCCGGTTGCCCGCTCAGTCGAAAGCGCGCGTCCGACATCGAGCTCGGCACGACGCCGTCGACCGCGCTGATCACGTCGCCGCCTTGAATTCCGGCGTGCTCCGCTTCACTGCCATCCGCGACGCTCACCACCACGACTTCGACTTGCGGCGCGGTGCCACGCTCACCGAGCGTGATCGCGACGCTGCCCGCCGCGGCCGGCTCGCTCTCCGCGTGCTGCGGCGCGAGTTGAATCCGGAGCCCACTGGTGGTGCGTCCCGAGTTCACTTCGGCGTGCACGCTACCGCGGCCGGCGACGCTCGAAATCGCGGAGATCTGTGCGCTCCCCGGATGCACGCCGGCGAGCGTGAAGTGTCCATCGCTGTCCGTCAGCGCCACGCCGCGCGGCAGTTTGCCCGCGGGCAGATAGCTCGGCACTTCGCCGGCCATCACACGAGCGCCGCTCACGCGATCGCCGCGCTGATCGACGACTTCGCCCTCGACTTCGCCCGCTTCGCTCAAATCGACATCCGGCAAGCTGAAGGCGCGATCGGCGCGACCCGTCGGTTCGACGTGCGCCGTCGCGTTCTCGTCTGCAAAATCCGGGTGCTCGATGTGCAGCTTCACTTCGCCGGGCGCGACGTCGCGCAAACGGTACATGCCGTCGCCGTCGGTGGTCGTCACTTTGCGCACGCCTTCTTGCTGCAACGTGACGACCGCATTTTCGACGCCGCGCCGGCCGCGCACCGCCGTCACTCGGCCTTCGACGATCACGCCGCGCTTCAGCGTGAGTTTCAGCTCTTTGGGTGCCGCTGCGAACGTCTGCACGGTTCGCGCGTAGCCCGGTGCTTCGGCGATCACGCGCAAATTCTCGCCTGCAGCATCGTCGATCGTGACTGCGCCTTCGGCGTTGCTGAAGCGCGTGAGCCGCATCGGACGCGTTGGTTCCAGCGAAGTAGCGTTGATTTCGACCATCTCGATCGGTCGCTCGTCTTCGTCGAGCGCGACGATGCGCACCGGATCGCGCGCCGCCGGCAAAACCAATTCGACCTTTTCGCGTCCGCCCTCGGCCACATGAAGCGACTTTCGCAACACGACCCGCGCAACGTCATCCGGGCGCGCGAGCGAGAGCGTGATTTCGGCGGGCACGGCAGCGAACGCGAACGTGCCGTCGCTCGCCGTCATCGCGAGCTCAGTGCGTGTCGCGCGCGGCGAGCTGAGCTCGATCTCCGCGCCGGAGACCGGGTCGCCGCGCTCATCCAACACTCGACCTTCGAGCGAACCGCCGTGCAAGAGCACGATCTTCACTTGGGCTTCAGCGCCGGCTGTGACCGTGACCAATTCGCTCGTGCCTTCGACGTAGTCGGGGTGGCGCACGATCGCGCGCACGCGGCCGGGCGTGATCGGCTTGGCACTGAAGTCTCCACCGCGATTCGTCACCCAAGGCGCGAGATCCGCGAGCGGCGCGGCGAAATCGGCCGAGTTCGCCGCGAGGCGCGCGTCTTCGCCGGGTTTCGGAATCGGCGGCACCGGGCCGGGCATCACGCCCAGTTCACCCGCCGGGATGAGCGGCACCGGCCCGGGCAAAGCCCACGCAAAATGGTTTTGGCGAAAGCCGACCAAAGCCGGCGTTTCCGCGATCGGTAAGCCACTTGGATCGGTGCCCACGATTTCGATCGTCGCGCCGTCGATCGGGAAGCCGCGCGCGTCTTCGACGTGGCCGACGACGCTGCCGCCGCGCGTGAGCGGAACGCGCACCGGACCATCTAGCACCTCCGGCACGGCGACCAGCGCGCTGCCGACGAACTCCGGCGCGCGCGCGCCGAGCGTCGCCGGGCCGGATGCAATCGGACCGAGCGCGACCGTGCCGTCGGTGC
>DASYCL010000825.1:0-13768 GCA_036500245.1 Polyangiaceae bacterium
AGTATCGGTTGACCGAGAAGCTCGGCATCGGCGCCAACGGCACCATTTGGGAAGCCGAGCGGCTCGCGGACGGTGAGCTCGTGGCCGTAAAAATGCTGCGCGCGGCCGTGGCGCACGACACCATCGCGGCCGATCGCTTGCGCCGCGAGGCGGCGGCGCTCGGCCTCGCCTGGCATCCGAACGTGGTCGAAGTCTACGAGGACGGCCATTTGCCGGACGGCACGAGCTACCTCGTGATGGAGCGTTTGCACGGCGAATCCTTGGCCGAGCGTTTGCGCCGAGTCGGCGCGCTCAGCCCCGAAGAATTGGTGCCAATCGCCGCGCAATTGTGCGACGCACTCGGCGCCGTGCACGCCGCTGGCATCGTTCATCGCGACGTGAAGCCGAGCAACATCTTCCTGGCGCGCGACGGCACGAGCGGCGAGATCCGCGTCAAAGTCTTGGACTTCGGCATCGCGCGCGTTGAGTGGGCCGAGACGCGGCTCACCAACGCAAACGCGCCGCTCGGCACGCCGGGCTACATGTCGCCGGAACAAGAGCAGGGCCAAGAGATCGACCATCGCAGCGATCTATTCGGCATGGGCAGCGTGCTCTACGAATGCTTGACGGGCATCGCGCCACCGATGCGCGCGAGCGACCTGTGGGATCGCGTGAGCGATCCCGAAGCGGATAAGCAAAGCGGCGTGCAGCGCGCGCTGTGGTCGATCCCTGAAGATTTCCGCGCCTTGATCGAACGCGCGATGGCGCCATTGCCGCGCGATCGCTTTCCGGATGCGCGCACGTTTCGGGACGCGTTGATCGAGCTCGGGCATAAAGCTAGCGTGGTGGAAGCGGCACCGAAGCTTGCTTGAGCTCGTGTCTCGTTTCTGACTGGTTGGGATTTTTTGCGCTGCGCGTGCACAGCACTTGGCCGCTCGCGCTTCTGGTGACGCGGCGGGCGCCTGTGCGGTCAGTTTTAACGTCGCCGCCTCTCTTTCGAGAACCGTGATCAGCCCGGCGAATCAGGAGCTCTATTTTATTTCCGGGCAGGCGCACCCGAGCGCGCGCCAAGGCTGGCAGCCGGATGCCCGGAAATAATACAAAGCAGCAGATTCGCCAGGCTGATCACGGTTTTAGACAGCAGAGCGGCCACGTTAAAACTGACCGCACAGGCGCCCGTCGCGTCGCAAAACGCGCGAGCGGCCGAGCGCTGTGCTCGCGCAGGGCCAAACACCCAAGCCTCTCGGGCCGAGGCTCCGCGCGTTACGGGTTTGGCTTGGGTTCGAGCACGACGTAGATTTGTGTGCTGTGTGCGAGCGTCGCGCGCACGCGATAGTCGTCTGCGACGAAACTCGCGACGCGCTGTTCGACTGCGCGTGAAAACGCTGTCTCGGCGATGCTCGGGCCGAGCAGCGACTTGTCTTCGACGAGCAGCACGATCGCCGTCGGTCGATGCGCGAAGAGCCAAGCGCGCGGAACGCGCTTCGACGTGTGTCCGCCGGGGAAAAACGCGACTTCGGCGTCGGTCACGCCGGCCAGATCGATCACGTCCGCGCCGCTTGCGGCGCCGACCCAGCCGACGTCGAGCGCGGCGATGCGCGTGTCGCGTGCGAAGAGCGGGCGCGCTTCGGCGATCAACGCCGCTCGCTTCGCGCCGACGCGACGCGCAGGAGCACCCAAACCCCAAGCCAATAAAAGTGCGCAGAGCAGTGCCAACGACATCCTGAGCGCGTTCGCCCAAGGCCGCGCGCGTTCGGCGAGGTATGCTGCCGCGAGCGCGGCGCACGGCAACACTGGCACGAGCAAACGATAGAGCGACATCCAATCGCCGCCGCACAAGACGAGTGCGAAGAAGTGCGCGGCGAGCGCCGCGATGAGCGGACGCGCCGCGGGCGCAGCGCGACCGAGCTCGCGTGGTCGCGCGACGAGCAACCAGGGCAAACCAGTGAACGCGAAGCCGCCGAGCGCGTAGCGCAAACCATGCTCGAAATCCGACGGTTTGGCGTAAAACGCCAGCGGTACCGCGCGACCGAAGCACATCAGGCGAATCATCGCGACGCTGAACGACGGCAACGTCGCGAGCGCGACCAGGGCGAGTGTGCGAAGCGGCGCGGCGCGCTCGACACGCGCGCGGACGACGACCAGCACGAACGCGAACGGGATCAACTCGGGTCGCCACGCCGCCGCGAGCCCGAGCGCAAGCGCGCCGCCCGCGCCTCCGCTGAGCCCGAGCGTCGCGAAGAGCGTCACGATGCCGGTCTCCATGCCCGAGCCGGCCCACGCGGCGAGCGGTGCCGACAGCGCGATCGCGGCGAGCGGCAGAAAGCGGGCTCTGCTTTGGCCGGCGCGCGCAATCAGCGCGCCAAGCAGCGCGGCCGCGACGAGCCAGGCCGAAAGTCCGAGCGAGCGCGCCGCGAGAAAACACGCGAGCACATCGCCGTGGCCGAACAGCGCCAGGAAGTGCGCGTAGCCGAGCGGCGTCACCGCGTCGACGACCGGGCCGTGCGGATTGAAGCGTTGCCCCAAGCCGCGGCCGATGTTGGCCGCGACGCGCGCCGTGATCAGCGCGTCATCGACGCTGAAGCCCCACAACCACGCGCAGGCCGGGATCGCCGCGAGCAAGCCGGCGAACGCACCCGCGATCCGTTTTCTTGACTCGAGAGCGCGTGTCGGCGCTCGGGAGGCTCGCGAGGATTCGGCCGACATTTCGCTGGATCGATCTTATCGAAGTGCGCGCTCGCGCGGCCCGGGCTGTTTCAAACGGCCCCTAGCGGGCTCGACGCGCGCTGTCCACTCTTGTGCGAACGCCGCGAAAAAGTGTCGTTCTTCGCTCAGGATTCATACCATTCACGTCACTTGATGTCGGCCATTCAGGTTGTTGTCCGCCCCCGCCCCGAAACCGCTCCGAGCACCGCGCTCGCGCCGCTCTACGGCTTGTTCGACGTCATCGTCGACGGCGTGAACATCACGGCGCGCTTGGGCGAAGGCCAAGCCTTGGCTTTGCTTTCGGATTTGGCGCTCTCGGTGTCTTCGCTCGCGCGCGGCAAGCGCGAACGCGAGACCCTGCAGCTCTACACCGACGACGAGGCCTGGGAAATCGGTCTCGAAGCCGACGGCGCGGACGTACTCGTCAGCGTGTTTCGCTCGGCCCCCGAGCCTCACGTCGCGGTCCACGAACGGCGCGTCGAGCTGCTCGAGCTGCGCCGCGCGATCTTGGCCGCGCTCATCGAAGCGCCGCTACGCCACGCTCCGGCCGCAATCGTATCGTCGCTGGCCAGCGCGCGGCGCTTGCTCGATACGCCGCCGAGCTTCGGACATCGCCCGATCACGCGCCGCTTCGCAACGATCGCGCCGCGCGCGCTCGGCGGTTTGAGTTTTTCCGCGACCGCGAACCTGCGCGCCAAGAGCGCGACGGTGCGCGCACAGAACACTGAGCTCGAGCGCGCGGATTTGCACTCGCTGCTCACGCGCGGCGCGTTCGCTTTGAACTGCCGCAATCGCAACGTCGCGCTCGGTGATGCGTGCGTGTTTTTGTTGGCTGAGCGCTTGGTCATGCTCGGCGACGATGTATTCGACGCGTGGCGCGCGCAGCGCGCCGTGTTTCGGCGCGCCAGCGTGGACGGCGTGCAACTCTCGGTTCGCCGCGGCCCGGGCGATGGCCCCGTCACGCTCGGCGTGCGTGCGCGCGACGCGGCCGAAAGCGAACAGCTCTCGTTCCCCGAGCTCGACGCGCGCACCTTCGTCAGCGCCACGACGCGCTTTGCGCTCGCGCTCGCGGAGGCCTATCGCGCGCACGATCCGGCGCAAGCGAAGAACCTGCGACTGAAGGCGCTAGTCGCTGCCGCCACGACGCTCTCCGATTCACTCGCCGACAGTGTCGCCGACGATTCGTTGCAAAATCCAGAGCCCGAGAGCTACCGCTCGTTCGGCTTGCCGCGCCCGCGCGCCGAGCGCGGCATGTGGGAATCCGGCGGCAAAATGCGGTTTCTGCCGCGCTGGGTCGCGACCGTACCGAACATCGATCTGCGCGCGACGTTTCAGTGCGGCGAGCGTTTGATCGTCGGGTCGCAGCGCGAGACCGCGAGCATCGAGCGCGCGACCGGCCAAGTGCTGTGGCGCGTGCCGACGCCGCGCGCGGCCAGCGTGGTGACGCCACTCGGACTCGCGCGTTTGCACCCGGACGGCATGGTCGTGCTGCACGATCTCGACAATGGTGAAGCGCGTTTCACGACCCATGTCGCGCCGCGGGCGACCGGTGGCGCGACCGGTGCGTTGGTGAACGCGGCAGGTTTGCCGAAATTGCTGGTCGTGGCCGAGGGCGATCGCTCGGTGACGGCAATCGATTTGGTTTCGGGTGACGTGCGCTGGCGCTACACGGCCAAGCGCCCAGCGAGCTATCGCGTGCGTCGCGCCGGCAAATTGATGCTCGTAGCTGGCGGCGACTCGGCGCTCCTCGCGCTCGACGTGACGAGCGGCGAAGTCGTTTGGCGCGTGCGCGATCGGCTGCCTTTTTCCGGCGATATGAGCATCGATCATGACTCGGTGTTCGCGCTCTCGGGAGGACCGATCGGGCCGACGCGGCTGCACCACGTCGACTTGTGGTCGGGCGAAGTGCGCTGGTCGAAGGAGCTCGACGAGCGCCCGGCTTCGGGTCACGCGCCGCTCTTGGCCGCGCACGTCGTCGCGGTGCCGACGCGCGATCGCCGCGGCATGGGTCTCTCGGCGTACGATCGAGTGAGCGGCGCCGCGGCGTGGGAGCAAGCTCCGGGATTGTCGTCGCCAACTACGGCGTTCCTCGCGGTGGACGACGCGGTGATCGCGAACTCGGCGTCCGGCGCGCTCTTGTGTTTGGATGCCGTGAGCGGCACGCTCCGTTATAACCAAGTCTTTTCGCGACATGTCGACGCGGATCAGCCGCGGCGGCTCGAGCCGGTGCTGCGGAGCGGAGCCTTATTCGTGCCGCAGCATCAAGTGCACGTCGTGCGCCCGCGCGACGGCGAAGTGATCGGCACGATTCCTTCTGACTTGATTCCGGACCTATTGCGCGTGGATGAACGCTGCAACGTGTACATCGCCGAGGAGAGCGGGCACGTGGCGGCATTTGGCGTCGCGCCGCGATTGACTTTGGTGAAGTAAGCGCGCGAAGCGTGGGCAAAGGGACGGCAGTGCTTGCCCGCGGCCGCTTTTGCCCACGCCCCCCAAAATAGAAGAGAGCGTTCGCGTCGTGAGCGGCTAACTCGACTCACTGCGCGGTGGCAACGAATCGATGCGCGGCGGCAGCGGCAATGGGCCGCCGACCGCGCTGGCTTTTTCGCGCACGAAGCGTGCGATGGCCCGAAAGGGCACGCCGGTCGGGCAGATTTTTTCTTTCTCGGCGAGCACGTCGTCACTCACGAAGCCGAAGCTGTACGCGGCGGCGCGGTAGTCGGGCATGCTGCGTGAACCGGCGAGCACGAGCGCCATCACGCCGCGATAAGCGCCGCCGGAGGCTTCGATGCGCGCGGCTTCGCCGCGATCGCACAAGCCGCACGCGATGCAGCGACTAAAGGCGGGCATGGCTTCGCGCTCGGCGGGCGACACGGGCGGCAAGCCGTCTGCGTCGTAGTGTTCGCGAAAGGTCGCGATGCCCGATTTGCGGTGCGTGAAGATGCGCCGGAACACCGTCTTCACCAGATACAAAGCCAAGAGCAAGATGGCTTTCAATCGCGGGGGCATTCGTTAACGAGGGAAACTAGCATGCGGCCGCGCGTACATTCCGTTACGCGAAACGGCTGTCGACGAGTCGCTCCGTGACGCGTCTCAGGTGACGGCGTTACGGCATGTTACACATCAGTAAACACCTAAAATCATTACAATAAATGGCAGGCACGGCGCGTGCTGAATGGGTCTTCGAAAGCCAAGGAGCCCAGCAAGATGTTCACCGCCGTCACCGCCGAAAGCCGTCCCTTCCCGACCACGCCCGCGTTGCCCGAAACGCGCAGCATCAGCGATCTGTCCGACGCTGAGCTCGTGCGCGCGTTGCTCGATGACGAGCCGCGCGCTTGGCGCGAGTTCAACACCCGCTTCTCGCGTTTGATCTTGAGCACGATCAGCCGCGTTACCACCCGCTTCCGCGGCGTGGTCTCGCAAGAAGACGTGCGCGAAATCTACGCGACGTTCGCGGTGCAACTGCTCGCGAACGACAAAAACAAATTGCGCAGCTTCGACCCCGAGCGCGGCAACAAGCTCAGCACCTGGCTCGGCCTACTCGCGAGCCACACCGCATACGACTTCCTGCGTAGCGCGCGGCGCGAGCCGAAACGCGCGGCGCTGAGCGAAGCCGAAGATCTCTATTCGGCTTTGCCGGATCCGTGCGAAAGCGCTCTGATGCGCGAACGCGCGAGCCTCGTCGGTCGTTTGCTCGCTGACTTCACGGCCAAAGATCGCGCGTTCATTCAGCTGTATTTCGGCGAAGGTTTGGCGCCCGAGCGCGTCGCCGAGCGCCTCGGGATCAGCGTGAAGACCGTGTATTCGAAGAAGCACAAGATTCAAGCACGTTTGCAGGCGCTCTTGGTGCAGGCGCAAGTGGCGGCGTGAGGCGAAGTGACGCAGTTGCGGTCCGCGACATGCGATGGCAGAGCTTCCAGCGAGGAGGAACTCTGCCATGCAAGACCATGCATCGCGCGACGAGACCGAGGTCCGCAAATTGATCGAGGATTGGGCGGCCGCGGTTCGCAACCGAGACGTCGCCGGGATTTTGCGTCATCACGCGAACGACCTACGGGTGTTCGACGTACCGCCGCCATTCGAGTCCAAGGGCATCGACGCGTATCGCGATACGTGGCGGCAGTTCTTTTCCTGGGCTTGCGAGCCCGCGCGTTTTGAGATCGTCGAGATGGACGTCACTGCCGGCGCGGATGTGGCATTCGCCGTGGCCACGATGCGCTGCGCTGGTCCCAATAAGACGGGCGAAGATGTCGTGCTCGATTTTCGATTGACGATTGGGCTGAGGAAGATCGACGGCCAGTGGACGATCGTGCACGAGCACCATTCGGTACCGGCCGAGGACTGATATTTGGTCGGGGTGGCAGGATTTGAACCTGCAACAGCCGGCACCCAAAGCCGGCCCTCTACCAGGTTGAGGTACACCCCGAAGGGAGGCGGAATATAGCAGCGAGCCTCGGGCTCACAAGCGGAAAGCCGAAGCGCGACGGCCTCGTCGGAGCGCTTTGACGGCACACGCCCGCTTTCCGTGAGCATCAAAAACCAAGCTCGAAAAAGTCGAGCTCGGGCGCGCGGAGCCGGAGCTTTGGTTGGCTCAATCCGGGATGGGCACTAACTCCACGTTGAGCTCAATCGGTTCGCGGTCGGCTTCGACCAGGCGGTCCCAGGGGAAGTAGCCGGGTTTTTCGACGGTGATGCGGTGTTTGCCGATCGGGAGGCGCACGCCGCGCGCCGCGATGTAGCCGAGCGGGCCGATGTATTCTTCGTCAATCAATACCGCGGCGTCGCGCGGGGATTGTTTGGAGTGGGCGATGCTGAGCGAGACGGCTGGCCGCCCAACGCCGGGTTCGCAGCTCGTGAGTGACAACACGAACATCAACGCGAGCGCCGCGGCGGCGGCTAGCGCGACGTAAGGCGTGAGCCGGCGGAACCACGCCGCGAAGCGGGTTTCTGGGTTCACCCTCGAGGTTGATTCTGGCGTGCTCATTCCCATTCGATCGTCGCGGGCGGCTTCGAGCTGATGTCGTAAGCCACGCGGTTGATGCCTTTGACTTCGTTGGTGATGCGCGCGCTCATTTTTGCGAGCACTTCGTGCGGCAAGCGCGCCCAATCGGCGGTCATGCCGTCGCTCGATTGGACGGCGCGGATGATGCAGGTTTCTTCGTAGGTGCGATCGTCGCCCATCACGCCGACGCTGCGCACTGGGAGTAGTACAGCGAACGCTTGCCAGACCGTGGAATAGAGGTTCGCGGCGCGGAGTTCCTCGTCGACGATGGCGTCGGCTTTGCGCAGCACGTCGAGCCGCGCGTTGGTCAAATCGCCGAGGCAGCGCACGCCCAGGCCCGGACCCGGGAATGGGTGGCGCCAGAGCACGTCGTGCGGCATGCCGAGCGCTTCACCGACGGCGCGTACTTCGTCTTTGAACAGCTCGCGCAAGGGTTCGATCAGCTTGAGCTTCATGCGTTCGGGCAAGCCGCCGACGTTGTGATGGCTCTTGATCACCGCGCTCGGGCCTTTGACGCTCACGCTTTCGATCACGTCGGGGTAAAGCGTGCCTTGTACGAGGTACTTCGCGTTTTCGATGCGCGAAGCGTGCTCGTCGAATACGTCGATGAAGAGCTTGCCGATGACTTTACGCTTCTTTTCCGGATCGGTCACGCCGGCAAGGCCCTCGATGAAGAGCTTTCGCGCGTCCACCGGGATCAGATTCAGGTGGAAGCTCTGGCGCATGGTTTGAACCACGCTTTCGAATTCGCCTTGGCGCAAAAGGCCGTTGTCCACGAAGATGCAGACCAAGCGATCGCCGAGCGCCTTGTGGCACAGCACCGCCGCGACGGACGAGTCGACGCCGCCCGAAAGACCGCAGATCACCCGCTCGTTTGCGCCAACGCTAGCCGCGATTTTCTCGACCGCCTCGTCGACGAACGAACCCGGCGTCCAGCTCGGCTCGAGCCCCGCGACTTCGAACAAGAACGAACGCAAGATGTCCACGCCACGCGGCGTGTGCGCGACTTCAGGATGAAATTGAATGCCGTACAGCTTGCGCTCGGGGTTCGCGATCGCCGCGAGCGGCGCGTTCGTGCTCGTGGCGATCACGCGGAAACCATCCGGGATCTGGGTCAGCTTGTCGCCGTGACTCATCCACACGCCGGTTTCTTCGCCGGGCGAAAAGGCCGACAAGATGCCGCAGTTTTCGCCGATCGTGAGCTTGGCTGGGCCGTACTCGCGTTCGTTGCTCGGCTCGACTTTGCCGCCGAGTTGCAACGCCATGAGTTGCTCGCCGTAGCAAATGCCGAGCACGGGCAAACCCAAATCAAATAATCCCGGATCGCTCTTCGGTGAGGCTTCGCCGTAAACACTTTGCGGCCCGCCACTCAGAATGATGGCCTGGGGCGAGATTTTCTTGATTGCTTCGAGCGGCAAAGTGCCCGGATGGATCTCGCAGTACACGTGACACTCGCGGATCCTGCGCGCGATGAGCTGCGTGTATTGAGATCCGTAGTCGAGAATCAGGACGCTTTGCCGGCTAGCCATCGACCTCCGCTAACATGGCAGGGCAGCGCGGCAAATCCATGCCCCGAAGGCTAAGAAAATGGCTCAATCCTTGTGCGTGACGTAGACCACGACTTCGGCCGCTGGGGTCAGCGCGGCCTGGAACGCGCGCACGCTGAGCGGGTTCGGCGGCGAAGCCGGCAGAGCTCCGCGCCACAAATCGACGACGCGACGCCGCGGGTCGAGCGCCGAAGTCGCGATCCGACGTTCCGCGGCGTGGATCACTTCTTTCAGCTCGTCGGCGGAGAGCGGGCTTTGCGCCAAGCGTTCGAGCACGCGCCGCACTTCCTGCGTGGCGCGGCGCGCTTCCTCGTCACTCGCGTGAATCGCGACGACCAGCGCCGCGACGCGTCCGCCGCCGATCACGGTCGCTCGGGTCGAAGCGCTGATGTGATTGGCGCCGAGGGCCCGTACGAGCAGGCCGTTACCGGAGTTGAGCAACGCGGCAACAGCTTCCGCCTCGCGATCGAACTTGAGCCGCGATGAAAACGGCAGCCCGACGTAGGCGCTTTCCGCCGCGGAATCGCCGCTCACCGAGAGCGTGATCTCAGTGCTGCGCGCGGCGCGTTCGGCAGTGGCTTGGCAGCGCCGCGGTTCGTCGCGCCAAGGCGCGAGCCAGCGCTCGAACGCGCGCACGGTTGCCGCGCCTTGCGCGTCGTCTTGATTGGACAAGACGGCCACGCGCAGCGGACCCCGCAGCAAATCGCGTCCGCGCGCCGACACCGAATCGTGATTCGCTTGCGCGAGCGACATCCACGTGCCGCGCGGCTCGAGCCACGCGATATGATCGGGCGAAAGCGCGTCGAGCAGGCGCGCGTAGCCGGGGCGCGGCTCGGCACCGAGCGCGCCGAAGAGCTCGCTTTCGGTCGTCGCCAGTGCGCTGCCAGCGGTGTCGCGCTCGGTCAATGCGCGCGCCAGCGCGCGGGCAATGCGTTCACCTTGCTCCAGTGCGCTCTCGTTCGGTTTGCGCGCGGCGTGCGCCAAAAGCCCGACCGCGTCTGCGGTGAGCCACGGTTCGAGCGTGACGCCGGAGCTCGCCGCGTGCGCAGCGAGCGTCAGCGCGAGTGCGCTCTGCCCTGCATCTTCGTTGCTTTCAGCAAGTGTGCCGCAAGGCGAACCCACGAGCAGCCACAACTCCCCTTGCCCGGCTTCGGCATGAATTTTGGTTTCGAGCGCGGCGCGCGCGGGGCGCTTTTCGAAGTCATCCAGCGCGCTCGCCAGGTTGTTGAATTGAGCGCGCTCGGACGGATGCACCGTGAGCGCGATCAGCCGGCGCTCGGGCCCGGGTTCGAGTCGCCCGGTGAGCGCTCGCCAAGCGGCCCGCGCAGCAGCTTCGCGCGGATCGCTCGGCTCGACGATGCTTTCATCGATCGCGTGCTCGGGCACACTCGCTGCAAGCGCCGTGCGTAGCTCGTCGCTGACGACGCTCGCGGCAATCGTGGCTTCGTTCAAGGACGGCCCGGGATCGCCCGGCGAAACGTCGAGGTCCGCGCGCATGCAGGCCCCGCGTGGTCGCGCCAAAAATCCGAGGCGCTGGAGCGAAAAGCTCGGCGCGAACGTGCGCAAGCGCAAGCCCAAATCCGAATCCGGTGCGCTCAAACTGGCGAGCGAAGCCAGCGCGCGATCGGCGTCGGCAACGCGCAGCGCGACCGACAAATGACGACGGCCGTCGCTCGCGTCGACATAGCTCGCGTCGGCGTCGGGCCAAGCGTCGGTTGCGGCGTCACCGCGCGGCCAATCTGCCACCTTGCCGAGCTCGCTCGCCGCGGCGTCGACGAAATCGCTCGAGCCGAGAGCAGCGAAGGCGCTCGCGCGGGTGGTGAACGCGAATTGTCGATATTTCTCGAACTCGGCTCGTCCTACAGCGGTTCGCAGATCCGGCACGGCAGCTCCAGGCGCGAGACCGAGCTCGCCCGAACAGCTGGCGAGCGTCGCTTGCGCTTGGCCGGCGAAGCTGCGGCCACGAAGCGCGGACAGCGCCTCCTGAATCGCAGGCAATGCGTCGTCACGCTCAACAAGCGGAGTCGCGAGCGCGCGCGTCACTTGCTCGACGAACGCGCGAGCCGCGGCCCGATCCGCACACAAAATCGCGAGCTCGAGGCCCGCATCGGTCGGCATACTGACCACTTCGGTGAGCCCATGCGCGCGCAGGCGCGCGAGGATCAACGCCGACACGGCTACAGACGCGGCGGGACCGAAATCTTGAGCGCTGGCCAATGCCAACGCGGCTTGTGGGTCGCCCAGGCGCACCACCAAATTGATTGGCGGATGATGGTCGAGCTCGCGCCGCTCCACTCGTGAAGCACCCGCGCTCGGCGAACCGCCGACCGTGCCGTTGCCGTGCGGCCCGGCTCCGCACGCGCCGAGCGCGCCGAATGCGAGCGCGACGGCAACGCGCGACACGAAATGCAAAGTGGGCCGAGCGCTCACGGCGCGTCGTTTACCACACTCGGTTGCTGGACCGGATGGCCGGCGCGCGAGCGCCGAAATTGCCGCTTTGGACTGCCGGTCCGACGCTGGAAAAAGCAGGCGTTTTGGCGCGTATCGAGCGCATCGCGGGCAATTTCTTCGAGCTCGCACAGCACTCCCTCTCCCGCGCCCCTGCTCGACCTGAACATGCTCGTGATGCTGACCGGCCGCGAGCGAACGATCGGGCAATACGCAGCGCTGCTCGAGCGTGCGGCGCTCGCGCTGTCGCGCGTGGTTCCGACGCATTCGCCGTTCGCCGTGATCGAAGCGCGAAAGCGTTGAGCGCGGTTACTTCTTCGCGTCCGGTGGCGGCGTGGCTTCGCGCGCTTCCACCGTTCGACCTTCGACCAGCTCGGTGCTGGCAATCTTCACGATCTTCTCGCCGCCGCTGAGCCCGCTCGAGATCTGAACCGTCGCGCCGGCATCGCGTTCGATGGCGATCTGCTGCAAATGGAGCTTGTTTTCGCCGTCCACGATTGCGACGCGCAGGCCCTTTGCGTCGTTCATCAACGCCGTCGCCGGGAGCTCGAATACCTTGTGACTCGAGGGCAGCGTCAGCGAAACCTCCGAATACATGCCGGAGAGCAGCTCGTTCTTCGGGTTCGGCACGCGCACCTCGACCAACATGGTGCGCGTGGTTTGATCGAGCGCGCCGGCGGAGTGCGCGACCATGCCGTCGAAGGAGCGGCCCGGAAACTCGTGCACGTTGACCTTGGCCGGAATGTCCGTCTTGATGCCGGCAGCCACGTCTTGCGGAACCTGAATCAGGACGCGCATCGGATCGGTGATCGCCACTTTGAACAGTGGCGTCGCGTTGCCCGCGCTGACCAGCGCGCCGCGTTCGATCGTTCGAGACGTGATCGTTCCGGCAAACGGCGCCGTGACATTGGCAAATGACTTGAGCTGCGTCAGCCGGCGCATGTTCGCTTCCTGGACCGCGACGTTGGCTTTCGCAACCGAGACACCCGCCGCGTCGACCACGCTTTGTGCCTGGGTTTTGTCGAGATCCTGCTGACTCGCGACGCCCGCGGGCACGAGCTGCTGAAAGCGCTCGAGGTTCGCCTTGGAGAACGCGTGATTCGCATCCGCCTGCAACACCGCTGCCTGCGCTTGCGCGAGCTGCGCCCGCGCCTGATCCAATTGTTGGTCGAGCTCGGGCGTCTCGATCACGGCGAGGCTTTGGCCCTGCTTTACCTTATCCCCGATGTCGACGAGCCAAGATTTGACGTAGCCGTCCGCGCGCGGATAGATCACGGTTTCTTCGAGCGGGCGAATGCTGCCAGTGAGCACGATGGCATGATCGCTGTTCGTCACCTTCGGTTCGATGACCTCGACGTGCAGCGCCGTCTCGTCGCCGGCCTTGGCAGCCTCGACGAGCGCGGCTTGGGCGTGCCGGCGCGGCAAGTACCCGAACAGAAATGCGGAACCGAGCACGGCCAAAGCAGCAACGCCAAGCGCGGTCAGCCGCGCCTTGCTGAGCGCGGTCGGCTCCGGCAGATCGAAGCCAAGGTCATTCGGAGCCGCGGGATTTGCGGCTTGCGGCGACACCTGATCGCCGAGTTCACGGGGCGCGTTCACAGTTCCTCCAACAGCGGATCGGCCTTCGGGGCCTTGCTCCGCAGCGTGCTGTACATCACTGGTACGAAAAATAGCGTGGTTAGTGTCGCGAGCAATAGCCCACCGATCACGGCGCGGCCCAGCGGCGCGTTTTGCTCGCCCCCCTCACCCAAACCGAGCGACATCGGCAACATGCCGATGATCATCGCGAGCGCGGTCATGATCACGGGGCGCAGGCGCGTCATACCCGAGGCCAGCGCAGCAGCCCGCGCATCGCGGCCGTGCTTGCGCTGGTCGTTCGCGAACGAGACGACCAGGATGCTGTTCGAGGTCGCGACGCCGACGCACATGATCGAGCCGATCAGCGCGGGCACTGACATGGTCGTGCCGGTGAGGAACAGGATCCACACGATGCCCGCGAGCGCGCCGGGCAGCGCGGTGATGATGACGAACGGATCCGCCCACGACTGAAAATTCACCACCATCAGCAGGTACACGAGGACGACGG
>DASYCL010000826.1:0-2041 GCA_036500245.1 Polyangiaceae bacterium
CCCGCGAGATTCGCGTGCACCGCCGTCTCGGCGGCGGAACCGCGGAGGGCACCGCGTCGTTCTCGTACACGATGGTGAACGGCACGTTCAAGGACGGCACTGCCTACACGCTGAGCAAGCCGAGCACCGTGTTCTCCAACATGACCGCGGGGAACCCGACTTCGTTCTCGACGCGCATGGCGCGACCTTTGATCGGCATGGGTCTGCTCGAAGCGATTCCGGAGGCCGACATCTTGGCCAACGCCGATCCGACCGACTGCAATCAAGACGGCATTTCCGGCGTGCCGAACCTGGTTTTCGACCCCGAAGACGGCAAAATGCACATCGGTCGATTCGGCTGGAAAGCGGGCAAGGCCAGCGTTCGCCACCAAGTGACCGAAGCGCTCTTGTTCGACATCGGCGTCACTTCGAGCGTGTTCCCGAAGCATGATTGCGGACCGATGCAGGCTGCGTGCACCAGCGCGGACAAGGCGACGCCCGAGCTCGCGGACAGCGACGTGAACCTGCTCGTGACGTACATGCGCGATCTCGGCGTGCCACCGCGGCGCGACTTGAACGATCCGCAAGTGATGCAGGGCGAGTCCTTGTTCACGAACCTCGGTTGCGTGCATTGCCACGCGCCGAATCAACACACCGGCGACACGAGCCCGTTCCTCGAAATGCGCGACCAAGTGATCCACCCGTACAGCGATCTCTTGCTGCACGACATGGGCCCCGATCTCGCGGACAACAGCGGTCAAGCCGAATACAACGCGGGTCCGAGCGAATGGCGCACGCCGCCGCTTTGGGGTATCGGTCTGTGTGACGAAGTCGCGGCGGGTTTCCAGGGCGACAACACCTTGAATCCTGCGCCGAACCTCGGCCCGTGCCACTACTTGCACGACGGTCGCGCTTCGCAGCTGATCGAAGCCGTGCTTTGGCACGGCGGCGAAGCGCAAACCGTGCGGGACAAAGTGATCGCGCTCTCGAGCCCGGATCGGGACGCGCTGGTGGCTTTTCTGAAGTCTTTGTGACGGGCAGTGAGCATCCTCAGATCGGCTAGTTTGCGTGGGTCTTTTGGGGTGTTTTTTGACCCTGCGCGCGAGTCTGCGCTTGGCCACTCGCGCGTCGGCTGACGCGACGGGCGCCTGGTCGGTCAGTTCTAACGTGGCCGCCTTTCTATCCCCCCGTCGGGGATCGCGAAGCGCGTCGAGAACCGTGATCAGCCCGGCCAATCAGTAGCGTTGTTTTATTTCCGGGCATGCGGCCCGAGCCCTTTGCGCGCGCTCTGGCGCGAAGGAGGAGAGGAGAGAAGCGCTGAGAGGAAAATTAGCACTCATCTGCTGGCGCGCGGCGACCGATGAGTGCTTCGGACCGAAGCTCGGGATTTCCTCTGAGCGGGTAGTTCATTTTTTGTTGGGGGGATTTCTGGATGACGCGGAAGCAATTTGTCTTTTCGTTGGGGGGATTGTTCGTGCTCGCGGCCTGTGGTGGTGGCGACGGCGGAACGAATCCGGGCGTGGAAGTGAGCGACGCGGATCCGAGCGACGCGCAGCACACCAGCGAAGATTTGACCAAGAACGCGCTCACACAAAAACAAGAGCAGACGACGCTGAAGCTGATCGACGACATCTGCGGCGACACTTGGTGCGACGGCGATTTCAACTTCGGGTTTCGGAAACTGGTGTGCTCGAAAGCCGTGCACACTTGCACGCTCACGCTGCAAGTCTTTCCGTACCCGGGCGTACCGGCGAGCGCGAAGAGCTATTGGCGTTCCTGTAAAACCTCGGGGTTTACCGGGTTTTCGTCGCTCGTCACGACGACGGACAGCGGCTACCAATCGCTCGCGAGCGACTATTACGACGCGCTGACCGAATGCACTCAGCGCATCGTATCGAAGCTCGAGTAACGCGCGCGGATCACTTCACCACGACCGGCGGCACCGGCGGATCCTGATCTGACTGCACGCACGACGACAGATCGAAGAGCATGAACTCGAGTGCTTTTTCCTGAGCGGTGAGCGGAGTGGTGCTGCAACCAGTTGGGAAGGGCACCTTCGTGG
>DASYCL010000827.1:0-16209 GCA_036500245.1 Polyangiaceae bacterium
GTAGCCGATGCTGCGCCGCACCTCGAGCGGATTGTCGAAGACATCGCTCCCGTTCACCGTCGCCGAGCCCGTGCTCGGCGAGATGAAACACGTGAGGATGCGCATCGTCGTCGACTTGCCGGCGCCGTTCGGCCCCAGAAAGCCCACGACCTCGCCGCGCTTCACTTCGAAATTCACCTTGTCCAGCGCGCGGACGACGCCGAATCGCTTGCTCAGCCCATTCGCCTGGATCATGACGTCGGTAGCCATCCGACCTCCGTTCGAAAACCCCAAAAAAACTGGGGAAAAATGCGGAAAATGCCTTCGCCGATGACTGTTTCCGGCCAAAGGCCGCGGCATCCTAGCGGTGACATGATCGCTGTCAACTCGTGTTCCTCGTGCTTTAGCCGGTACGCCCGGCACGCGAAGAACCCGCGGAACCAAAGGATATTCCCGAAGCCGGTTGCAATCGTGTCGGGGCACCCCCCAGGGAGGCGGCTGGCCGGTCAGCAGAATTGGGGTTCAGCGCGTACGTCGCGTTCCGGAACTGGTAGCTCATAGCGCGGCGAGGACGGTAGAAGATTTCACCGCCCAAACGCCACGCACTCTATGCCCACATCACGCGAAGCTAAGCGCTGCGTGCAAAGTACCGAATAGAACGCCACCTGTTTTGGGGGTTCGGCGCTGCGCGGCGCATTGCGGCAGACGAAGCCAATGTTTGCCACTGCTCGCCCGCAACGCGATCCGTGGTGATTCGGCTCTTTCTCACGAACCGCGACGCTCCGCGCTCAACCCAAAAAATCAGGTGGCTCAATCTTCGTCTTGCGCGCTCTTCGCTGAGCTCGGCTTTGCCACGTTGCTCCGCGCGTCTGGCGCGTTGGCGGTGGAAGTCTTCGACGCGTTACGCCACGCCCGATTTAGACCCACGCGCCGCGCCGTTCGCCTTTTCGAGATTTGCCAAGCGGCGCATGGCTTCTTCGTGCAATTGGTCGAGCTTTTCGTGCAAGTGCCCGATTTCGAGCTCGGCCTTCAGGTTCACTTGGTACTCGATGTCGTTGCGCACGCGGTCGCGCGCGACTTGGCGATTTTGGCTGAGCAGCACGAACACCGAGAGAATGATGGCTTCGAGCGAGACGACCATCGTGAGCAAGCCGAACGGAAATGGGTCGAAATTGCCGAAGCTCAGGTTTGTGAGCGGGCCGACGTTGAGCACGATCCAAACGAAGAAGAGGCCGAGGTGAATGAACAAGAACTCGAGGCTGCCGCTGAATTCAGAGATCCAATCAGCGACTTTCATCACCGTGGTGCGCTTATCTTCGGTCTCCTCGTTGATGTCGCGCGAGACGCTGTGGCGCAGTAACTTGCCGGTTTCGCGCAAGCGGCGGCCGCTCGCGGTCAGCAAGCTGAGCGCTGCCGCGGGGCACAGGCGCAAGAACTCTTCCAGATCTTCGCGATCGACCACGACGGCGTCGAGATCTTCGAGCACGACCGCGGAGGCCGTACGCGGGCCACCGTCGAGCAGCGAGATTTCGCCGAAGAAATCGCCAGTGCGCGCGGTCTCGAGCACGATCCGTTCGCCGGTGTCGTTGCGCGAGTAGATTTCGACCACGCCACTGCGCACGATGTACAGCGAATCCCCGGGGTCGCCGTAACTGAACATGTGCTGCCCGACCGGCGCGGTCGTGGTCTCGACGCGCGCGGCGAGCGTGGCTCGTTGCTCGTCGTCGAGGAGTTCGAAGAACGGAACTTCGGCGAGATGTTGGGGATCGACGCTCACTCGGCCTCACAAGCGTGCCGAACCGGGCGCACGCTCCTTTTCGATTACACCAGCTTTCCGCGAGCTGCACGCGCAATTTCCCGGCAAATTCGCGGATTGTGGTCGGAAAAAGTCGGCGCGCTCCGATAAATGCCAAACTCTGCACGCTTCGAGCCGTAAACTCGAGTGCTCAACGCAATGTCGACTGAAGTTCACGAAGGCCAGATCCTTGCTGGAAAATTTCGGATCGAGCGCGTGCTCGGTCGGGGCGGAATGGGCGTGGTCGTCGCCGCGACGCACATTCAATTGGAAGAACGCGTCGCGCTGAAGTTCCTTTTGCCCGAAGCGCTCGGGAACCCCGAAGCCGTGGCGCGTTTCGCGCGCGAAGCGCGGGCGGCCGTGAAGATCAAGAGCGAGCACGTCGCGCGCGTGTCCGATGTCGGCACGCTCGAGAGCGGCTCGCCGTACATGGTGATGGAGTACCTCGAGGGCCAAGACCTCGCCGATTGGGTACGTCACGCGGGTGCGATGCGCGTGCCCGACGCGGTCGAGTTCGTGCTGCAAGCCGGTGAAGCGATCGCCGAAGCCCACGCGCTCGGCATCGTGCATCGCGATTTGAAGCCGGCGAATCTGTTCGTCACGCGCCGAGTCGACGGCAGCCCGTGCATCAAGGTTTTGGATTTCGGCATCTCGAAGCTCACCACGCCGGGCAGCACTTCCGACATGGGCATGACCAAGACGGCGACCGTGATGGGCTCACCGCTCTACATGTCGCCGGAGCAAATGAGCTCGACGCGCAACGTGGATGCGCGCACCGACATCTGGGCGCTCGGCATCATCTTGTACGAAGTGCTCACTGGGCGAGTCCCATTCGAAGCCGAAACCATGCCCCAGCTTTGCGGCATGATTTTACAGGATCCGCCGCGGCCGCTGCGCCAGCTTCGCCCCGACGTGCCGGAGGGGCTCGAGTGGGTCGTGTTGCGCTGCCTGGAGAAGAATCGGGAGGCGCGTTTTTCGAGCATCGCGGAGCTCGCGCACGCGCTCGCGCAGTTCGGGCCGCCGAGCGCGCAGCGTTCCGCGGAGCGCATCGCGCGCGTGCTCGGCGGAATCCCGAGCGGCGCGCAGAGTATGCCGAGTTCGGTCCAAGCGCGCGCTGGTGCAGGCACGGACGGAAACTTCGGCGCCTCGCAGGAACCGAAGAAATCGCGCGGCGCGCTGTTCGTCGCGTTGCCACTCGCGCTGATCGCGATCGCGGCAGGGGTATTCTTTCTGCTGCACAAGCACGCGCCCGAGCCCAGCGCCGAGCCCGCTGCGAGCGCGCCGCTCGCGCCCGCGACGACGCTCGCGGCGGTGCCGACACAGACTCAAAGCGCCGCGCCAGTCGAAACCGCGCCGCCCGCGCAAAACGAGGCTCCGCCGCTTGTAGCCTCCGTTGAAGAGCCAGCAGCGAAGCCTTCAGTCGCGGCGCACGCGGCGGCGCAAGCCAAGGCCAAACCAGCCGCAGCCAAGCCGAAGCCTGCCAGCGCTACCGCGCCGAAACCCGCCGGGGCGGCGATCGATCCGCTCGACGGGCGACAGTAGGCCGCGCCCGTCGCGTCGCTCAGTTACAGCCGATTCGGTTCTTGCCGAGCGCGGCGTCGTCGAACCAAAGCGAAATCATCGGTCCGCCGAACACGACCCAACCGAGACCGAAGCTCGTCGGAGCGATTGCCGCGGGCGTCCACTGACTGTTGATGTTGGACATCGCGGTCGTGCCCGGGATGAAGGTCAACCCGGCGATGGCGTTGCCGTCGATCCAGGTCTCGATCGCATTGGTGTTGGCGGAGACGTGAAACTCGACGCAAGTCCAGGTGTTCGCCATCGGGAAGGTCGTCGAGGACGCGGCCTCCGGCGCCTTCTGCGGCAAAATATTGTTGTCGGTCGTCTGCCACACGAGCGCGCTGGTGTTGCCGATCTCTTCCGGGGAGAGCGCGAGAAACTTCGCTTGATCGAACGAGCCCGTCTCCGCGCCGGGGACGATGCCGAGTGCCATCATGACCGCGTGGTCGAAGGCCGTCACGCTCGGCATGCGCACGAAGAAGCGGCCGTACACTTCACCGCCGGTGATCGAAGCGAGCGCCGCGGTGTTGAGCAACAGCGGGCCGCACGAGTCCCCGCCCGTCACCTTCACCGAGTGGCTGCCGCTATGAAACTGCGTGGTGTCGATCGTGGCCGAGTATTGAGCGGAGCCGCTGCAGCCGCCCGGTTTGAACAACGTCCAACCTGCGGGTGTCGAGCCGGAAGCGTCTGCCTCGAAGTCGTCGCAGAGCGGTAGGCCGGCGCAGCCTGTTGTCGTACCGCCGCCGGCAGTGCCGCCTGAGCCGGCGCTTCCGCCCGTGGTTTGGCCGCCGGCGCTGCCGCCCGCGCCGCCGCTGCTCGTGCCGGCGGTTCCAACGCTGCCCCCGTTCGATGCGCCGCTCGATCCGCTTGCGGTTCCGGCGGAGCCTGCGGAACTCGAACCCGCTTTACCCGCGGCGCCGCCGGCACCGGTTGCGGTCGACCCGCTCGCGCCGGTGCTCGTTCCTGGCGTCCCGCCGGCCGCGGAGCAAGCCGCGAGGGACAGCAAAGTAATGAAAGCAGCCGAAGCAACCGAGGCAGAGGCTTTGATCATGGCGTTGGATCTCGGACCTTACCGTGACAAATGCGGTTCATGCCGTCAATGCAGTATCTGCAATCGGTTCCAGTTCGCGGTCTTGCCTCGCGCCGAAGCTATTGATTCTGGCGCGCTGTTTCGGGAAATGCAGCGGAAGGCGGGTCGCGACTCAACGCGCGCTGGCGCAGGCCCAGGCTTCGCCGCCGTCGCAAAGACGCTGGCGACACGCGACCGGCGCACCCGCGTGCTCCGCTACGGAGCAACCAACGATAACCAGGGCGAGCGATGCTGCTAGCGCCGGGCGTAAAGGGGGCAAGGTTCATCAGGGCACGCTAATGGGTCAATGAGACGGGCTCGTGTCAGCCGGTTGAAACTTTGCGGCCGATCTCGGGGCCACGGCAGCGTTGCCCGACCTTGTGTCAGATTGAGCCGCCGCGATCGCTCGAACCGCTGAAAAATAGCTGCACAACGCTGGAAATGCCTTGGCACGCCGCCTGCTCTCCAAGACTCGCGATGGCAAACAAGGCGGCGGTCGGCAAAGGTCTCGCTCTCACACTCTCGTGCTTAGGCGCGCTTTACGTCGCGGCCTGCGGTGGCTCGGCTTCATTCACGGGCGACCCGGGCGGCTCTGCGGGCTCTGCGGGTGTGGCTGGCAGCGTGGGAAGCGCGGGAACTGGCAGCTCCGCGGGGACGGCTGGTCAATGCCGAGTCGCATGTCCTGCGATCGCCTGTGGACCAGGCTTCGTCTCGGTACCGGGCGAGTGCTGCCCGGTTTGCATCCCCGCGGGTGGTGGAGACGCAGGGTCGGGCGGCTGCGGCGCGGTCGCGTGCCCGGACATTGGTTGCGGACCAGGCAGCACGCCAGTGATCGAGCCCGGGCAATGTTGTCCAAGCTGCGTACCCAACGGCACTGGCGGTACGAGCAGCACCGGCGGTACGAGCAGCACCGGCGGCATCGGCGGCGCCGGCGGCGCTTGCGCCGTCGCGTGCACCGCCGTGGCGTGCGCTCCGGGCTACACGTCGATCACCGAGCCAGATGCCTGCTGTCCAACCTGTGTGCCTGATGCTCAAGCCTGCACCGAAGGCGAGCAGGGCTACCAAACTCTGCTCGGGAACTTGCTCAGTCGACCCGGCGCGACGAGCTGCATGGTCGATCTAGACTGCGTGCTCTTGAGCAATTCGGCGGAGTGTGGTGACTCGTGCGTGGCGACTGCCGTGAATGCCACGCAGGAGCCAGGCCTAGCCAATCAGCTGAGCACGTGGGCGGACAGCCATTGCCAGACCTGCACGCCGACGTATCCGCCCTGTGTCGCGCCGCCTACGCCATTCTGCGAAGGCGGCCAATGTCAGGCTTACCACGCGCTTTGAACCGCGGCCGCGAACGCGCGGCGTTCACACCGACGTCGGCAAGCTCACCATCCAGTTGATCCCGAAGCCGTCGACGCACATGCCGAAGTACGGGCCCCACGGCGCGTTCGCGAGCGGCATCTTGACCTTGCCGGAACCACTCAGCGCGGCGAACACGCGATCGGCCTCGGCTTTGTCGTTCGCGACGACCGAGACGTGGAAGTTGTTACCGAAGGTCACGGCTGGGCTCAAGCCTTCGACCACGTCGCTGCCCATCAGGTGAACGGCGTCCGTGATCGGCAGCTGGACGTGCATCAGCTTGTCCTTTGCCGCCTCGGGCGCGTTCGGCACGAACGGAGCGTCGCCGAAGGTCTGCATCATGGCGATCTTCGTGCCGAAGACCTGTTCGTAGAATTGAAACGCTGCTTTGGCGGTGCCGGGGAAGTTGAGATAGATGTGTACGAGCTGCATGGCGAGCAGCTTACACCGGGCGGCTTCTGCGATCTTCGACGAACTTGCGCAAAAACCTGCGCACTTGTTCCGGACCCGAGATGCGATTTTGGGCGCGCGTGACCAGCGTGCCGGCGCAGAAGCTGAGCGAACCCGCGGGCAGCGCGCTGAACAAATCCTCGTCCGTGCGATCGTCGCCCATGGCGCAAACGCGCGCGCCGCGTGTGAAGGCGCCGAGCGAATCCCGCGTCGCGACGCCTTTGTCGATGCCTTGAGGTCGAAGCTCGATCACTTTGCGACCACCCAAAATAGAAACCGGAAATTGCGCCAAAAAATGCACTAAATGCACGCGCAGCTCGCGCGCCAAGTGAACACCTAGATACGGATCTGCGTTGCGGTAGTGCCAAGCGAGGCCCGCGGTTTTTTCTTCGACGCGGGCGCCTGGCGCGCGCTCGACGTACGTTTCGAGGATCGCGCGCGCTTCGTTCATCCAGCCGAGTGTCGTGCGATCGATATGACATTTCCAGTCGGGCTCTTGCGCGAGCTTGGTCCACACGCCGTGTTCGGCGACGAGATCGATCGGCAGATCGCCGAGCCAGGCCGAAAGCGACGTTTGCACGCGACCGCTGACGACACAGACGCGCACGCCGCGCATGCCTGCGAGCGTCGCGAGCAGCTCGCGGAGAGCGGGATCGGGCCGCGCAAGCTCGGGATTTCTCGCGATCGGTACGAGCGTGCCGTCGTAGTCGAGCGCGAAGACGACTTCGGGGGATTGGTTGAACTCGCGTGCCAGGGCGTCGAGGGCCGGCGAGTCACGGCGCAGATCGCGCGGCTCGAACTCGCGTTCACGCGCTTCGAGCGTGTCGACGAAAGACTTGGCCCACAGCTCGACCGGGCGCGCGCTCACTTTTTCGCGCAGCGCGCTCATGCGTTCGCGCCGTTCGGCTTCCGGCAATCGTAGCGCGCGGTCGAGTGTCTCGGCCAGGCTCGCGACGTCATATGGGTTCACGGTCAGCGCTTCGCCGAGCTCGCTCGCCGCGCCCGCGAGTTCGCTCAACACGAGCACACCGTCGCCGTCGGTGCGCGACGCGACGTATTCTTTCGCGACTAGGTTCATGCCGTCGCGCAGTGGCGTCACGACCATGATGTCGGCCACGCGGTAACTCGCGACTAGCTCCTCCGGTGTCACCGACTGATACAGGTAGTGAATCGGCGAAGCGTAGAGTGAAGCGTTCGCGCCGTTGATGCGCCCGACCAATTGCTCGACCTCGTGGCGCAGGCTCTTGTACTGCTCGACGTTTTCGCGCGTCGGCACCGCGATCTGTAAGAGCCGCACTTTGCCGCGATACTCTGGGCTGCGTTCGAGCAAGCGTTCGATCGCGAGCAGCTTGCGCGGCAAGCCTTTGGTGTAATCGAGTCGATCGACGCCGAGCAAAAGCCGTTCGATGCCTTGAGCCTGCTTCAGTTCGTGCGCCTTTTGCGCGATGTCGTCACTCGCGGCGAGCCGTTCGAAGCTCGCTACGTCGATGCCCATCGGGAATACGCCGAGCGAGACATTGCGGCCTTCGACGTCCACGCGATCGAGCTCCGGTTCGATGCCGAGATTACCGAGCAGCGCCTCGCCAAAGTGCCTCGCGTAGGCGAAGGTGTGAAACCCAATCAAATTCGCGCCCAGCATTCCGCGCAGTAATTCCTCGCGGTGCGGCATCAGCCGGAACACCTCCGACGAAGGAAACGGAATGTGCAAAAAGAATCCGATGCGCGTGTGCGGCAAACGAGTGCGCAGAATCTGCGGCAAGAGCAAGAGGTGATAGTCGTGGATCCAGATCAGATCGTCTTCGCTGGCTCGGGTGCAGACACAGTCCGCGAAGCGCTCGTTCACGGCCACGTATTCGTCGAAGTCTTCGACCAAGAGCGGCATGCGATCGATCAAGTAGTGAAACAGCGGCCAGATCACGCTGTTCGACATGCCCTCGTAAAAGCGCTTCGATTCTTCGCTCGAGAGGTATACCGGCGTTGCCGAGTGTTGCTTCAGTTTGTCGTCCAGGATCGAGCGCTGTTCGTTGTTCGGCATGCCGCCGGGCCAACCGACCCACGAGGTTTGTTCGGCCTTGCCGAGCCCGCGCATGCCGCTCGCTAGTCCGCCGCTGCTCGGATGAATCTCGACGCCACCGCCCGCGAGGTCCACCGACACGGGCAGGCGATTGGCGACCAAGATCAATCGACTCATGCCTGGGTCTCTGCATGAGTCGGGCCGAAATCAGCCTTAGAATTCGCGCGCGCGGCGCACGAATTTCGTGACAGTTTGCCTCAAGCCCGAAGCACGCTTCGCTCACTGTGGCGCGCTGCGACCGCTCACGCGGGGCCAGTGCGCAGTGCCAGAAATAAGACCTGACTATTCTCGGGATGTTTTTGGGCCCTACGCTGAAATCAGCGCTTGGCCGCTCGCGCTTCAAGTGGCGCGGCTGGCGCCTGTTCGGTCAGTTCTAACGTGGCCGCCTTTCTTTCCAAAACCGTGATCAGCCGCGCGAACCCGCTGGCTTTGTATTATTTCCGGGCATTCGGTTGCGAGCCTTCGCGCCGGAGCGCGCGCGAACAGCCTGGGTCCGCCTGCCGCCCGTCGCGCGGCTCGTGGCGTGAGCGGCCAAGCGCTGTGCGCGCGCAGCGTCAAAATATCCAGAGCAGTAAGAAATAACAGCTGAGATTCACTCACGGACTACCCCACGCGATAACCCGTGACGAGTGCTTGCGCGAGTTGACCCCAGCCGTCGACTGCGACGAACAAAAGCAGCTTGAAGGGCAAGCTCACCTGCGTTGGATTCATCATCTGCATGCCGAGCGCGAGCAGCACGTTGGAGACGACGAGGTCGATCACCAAGAATGGCAAATACAGCGCGAAGCCGAGCGCGAAGGCCGCGATCAACTCGCTCACGACGAAGGCCGGCACGAGCACGACCAAGTCGTCACGCCCGACCGAATCTCTTTCCGGCGGCGTGCGCGCCGCCCGCGCGATCTCGTAGAAGCGCGATTTCTCTCGGGTGGAAGCGTTGGCCTTGAGGAAATCGCGAATCGGTTCGCGGGTGGCTTCGGCGAGCGCGATCACCCACGCGCTCGTGTCGCGCTGCGCGCCCGGTTCGAACAGCGGCGCGGCGCGCTCTTGAATGCGTGTGCTGACCGGCGCCATGGCGAGCAAGGTGAGCGCCCCTGCCAACGCCATGATCACGGTGCTCGACGGGATGTTCTGCGCGCCGATCGCGCCGCGCACGATTTGCAAAACAGTCGAGATCTTCACGAACGCGGTCAGCGTCATGAACGCGAACGGCAAGAGCGCAGCGAGCGCCAAGATCGTGACCAGCGTGATCGGGCGCATGAACGATTCGTCCATCACGTTCGGCTGCGCGGGTGCCGCGTGAGCGAGCGCAGGCAATGCGAACACGGCGAGCGCGGCGCCGAAGCTAAGGCTTTTTGCCGAGCGCACGCTTCAATACCTCCCGAAACGACGAACTCTCTCGCTGCGCGGTTCCCAAATCGAGCGTGCCGTCTGCGACTTCGCCGAGCTTGGCGATGCCGGCTTCGCTCGCGCCCACGACATAGATTGTCGCGCCGACTCGCACTAGATACACCGCGCGCCGCGCGTCCAGCGGCAAACGCCCCACGAGCTCGAGCGGCCCACCCGCGCGCCCAATGCCGGCGCGCCTGGCCCCCACGAGCACCAGCACCGAAAGCGCAACGATCGCCAGCAAAGTGACGAGCGTTTCGATCACGTAGTGCGCGAGCGGCGTCATCCCGGGCGGGAGGGTAGTGGTGGGTTTGCGAAGTAACAAATGCTTTGGGATGTTTGTTGCTCTGCATGCGCCCACGGCGCTTGGCCGCCCGCGCTACTTGCCAAGTAGCCTGCGCCTGTTCGGTCAGTTCTTTGTAGCTCGTCCGACGCTTTAAAACCGTGATCAGCCCGGCGAATCTGGGGCTTTGTTTTATTTCCGGGCATCTGGCCCGAAGCCCTTCGCGCGCGCTTGGGCGCGAAGAAAAGAACGGAGAAAGGAGATAAACGGAGCAGCCCGTGGATACCATTGACTCCCCCACTTTTGGGCGCTACCGAGCCTTCCCAAACCCGCGTGGCCCTCGTCGTTCAAAAATTCGGTGGTACTTCGGTCGGGAATCTCGACCGGATGAAGCATGTTTCCGAGCTTGCGCTGCGCACTCAGCGCGACGGGAACCAAGTCGTGTTGATCGTGAGCGCGATGAGCGGCGAGACCAATCGCCTACTCGGTCTGGCGCATCAGATTTCGGACACGCCGGACATGCGCGAGCTCGATTCGTTGGCTTCGACCGGCGAACAAGTCAGCGCCGCGCTGGTCGCGATGACGATTCAAAAGCTCGGCGGCAAGGCGCGCAGCTTCCTCGGTCATCAAGCGCGTATCAGCACCGATGCCGCCTACACCAAGGCGCGGATTCAGGCGATCGACGGCTCGAACCTGCTCAATGCCGTGCAGAACGGCTCGATTGCGGTCGTCGCAGGCTTTCAGGGCATCGATCCGGACGGCAGCATTACGACGCTCGGCCGTGGCGGTTCGGACACGACTGCGGTGGCGATCGCCGCGGCGATCAAAGCCGACGTTTGCGAAATTTACACGGATGTCGACGGCGTCTACACGACCGATCCGAACATCTGCCCCTCGGCACGCAAGATCGATCGCATCAGCTACGAAGAGATGCTCGAGCTCGCGTCTTTGGGCGCCAAGGTGCTTCAGATCCGCTCCGTCGAGGTGGCGATGAAATACGGAGTACCGGTGCACGTGCGGTCCTCCTTCAGCGATCGGACAGGGACGATGGTAGTCGGCGAAGAAGGTTTCGAATCGGTGGCCGTGGCAGGCGTCGCGTATGACAAAGGCGAAGCCAAAGTTCAGCTCGTCCGGATGAAGGACAAGCCGGGCGTGGTGGCCAAGATCTTCGGCATGCTCGCCGAGCACAACGTCTCGGTCGACATGATTATTCAAAGCCCGTCACGCGGCGGCAAAGACACGACCGACGTGACGTTCACCGTGGCAAAGACCGATTTGCCGCGCGCCAAAGAATTGATCGAAAAGACCGCCGCTGAATACGGCAGCGAGCCGGTCGAATACGATCCGGACATCGTCAAAGTCTCGATCGTCGGTCTAGGCATGCGCTCGCACGCGGGCGTCGCCGCGAAGATGTTCAGCATCTTGGCCGGTGAAGGCATCAACATTCAGGCGATCAGCACCAGCGAAATCAAAATCAGCTGCATCATCGCCGCGAAATACACCGAGCTTGCCGTGCGCGCGCTGCACGAAGGCTTCGGCCTCGAAAAAGCGCCGGCGTAAGTCGATCGCGCTTCGGGCGCAAAATTGAAGGTTGCGAGTGCGCAAAGCTCGGAGCGGCATGCGTTCTTCAGCTTGAGCCTTGACCAAGCAGAGTCCTGCTGGGATCTTGGTGAGTGTGACCGATCCGCCGAAACCCCGTCGCGGCAGCCAGCCCTATTTGCCGCCACCGCCGGCCACGCGGGACGACCAGCCGGATTCGGTCGACGTGCCGCGCATGGAGCCGCCGCCGCCCTCGCTCGAAGCGATGGTGCGCAACGGCCCGAACTCGACCGCGGGTTCCGAGCGCGATCCGACTTGGATTTGGATCGCGATGGTGCTCGCGATCGGCGTGCTCGTGACGATTTACGTGCTGCATTCGCATTAAGCTGCGGGCGTTTTGACCGCAGAGTCCGCTCAGCTGTTCGCGCGCGTCGCGATTCCGGTGCCGCTCGGGCAGGCGTTTAGTTACGTCGTGCCGGCGGAGCTTGCGGCTGGCGTGCGCCGCGGCGCGCGCGTGCTCTGCGAGTTCGGCAAACGGCGCGTGCTCGGCGTGGTGCTCGATCTGAGCGCAGAAGTGCCCGACGTGCCGCTCGAGAAACTGAAGCCGCTCCGCGCCATCGTCGATCCCGAGCCGGTTTTGCCGGACGAGCTCTTGAGCTTTTTGCAGGAGCTCGCGCGTTACTACATCGCGCCGATCGGCGAGGTGATCGAGCTCGCGCTGCCTGCCGTCGAGCGCACCGCGGCCGAAGCGCTGTCACGCAATGAGTCGTTCGTGGTCGAAGGCGCGGTCGGGCGCATGATCGAGCGTGCGAGCGCGCTCTGCGGCGCGACTGCGCCCGAGAAACTGAAGGGCAACGCGCTCGCGCTGTTCGAACACCTGCGCTCGGAAGGCCCAGCGACGCTGAGCGAGCTTTCGAAGCAATGGTCGACCGCGCGAGCCGCGGTGAAAAAGCTCGCCGCGCTCGGCGTGGTGACGGTCGAGCGCGTCGAAGCCCAGCCCGACCCGTTCGCCGTCAAGGTGGAGCGCGATACGCCGCCCGAGCTCACTGAAGCGCAAGCCAAAGCCGTCGCTCGCGTCACGCTCGAGCTCGAAGAACGCGGCAAACAAGCCTTTCTGCTCGACGGTGTGACGGCCTCCGGCAAGACCGAGGTGTACCTGCGTATCGCCGCGCGCGCGCTCGAGCTCGAACGCGGCGCGATCGTATTGGTGCCGGAAATCGCGCTCACGCCGCAGCTGGTGACGCGCTTTCGCGCGCGGCTCGGCGATCGCATCGCAGTCTTGCACAGCGGGCTCGGCGATCGCGAACGGCACGCGATGTGGCGCGCGCTCCGGCGCGGCGAGCTGCGAGTTGCCGTCGGTGCGCGCTCCGCGCTGTTCGCGCCGGTGCGGGATCTCGGCCTGATCTGCGTGGACGAAGAGCACGATGGCTCATTCAAACAAGAAGAAGGCGTGCGCTATCACGCGCGCGACATGGCGCTCTTGCGCGCACATCGCGCAGGCGCCGTGTGCGTGCTCGGTTCGGCTACGCCGTCGCTGTCGAGCATCGCGCTGGTGCGGAGCGGACGCATGGAAGCCTTGAAATTGCCGGCGCGTGCGCGCGCGAACGCAGTATTGCCCGCGGTCGAGATCGTCGATTTGCGGCGTGTCGGGCCGGGGCCGGGCGGCGATCGCTTGCTCAGTCTGTCGCTCTATCGCGCGCTCGAGGCGAGCCTCGAACGGCGCGAGCAGGCGATTCTATTCCTGAATCGCCGTGGCTTTTCCCCGAGCTTGATCTGCGGCTCGTGCGGGAAATTGGTGGAATGCCCGAATTGCTCGGTGTCACTTACGCTGCATCGCTCGCGCGGCGATCGTCTGCATTGCCACTACTGCGACTATTCGGTCCCGGTTCCAGAGCGCTGCGCAGCATGCAAGGCGCCACAATTGATGGAGGAAGGATCGGGCACCGAGCGGATCGAGGCGACGCTCGCGGGGCTATTCCCGAGCGCGCGGATCGCGCGGCTCGATCGCGACGTCGCTGCGGGTGCCAAGAGCGAGCGCATCTTGGATCGCATGCGCGCGCGCGAAGTGGACATTTTGGTCGGCACGCAAATGGTGACCAAAGGCCACGATTTGCCGGGCGTTACCCTGGTCGGCGTATTGAACGCGGACGCGGCGCTTTCTTTGCCGGATTTCCGCGCGGCCGAGCGCAGTTTCCATTTGCTCGTGCAAGTCGCCGGTCGCGCCGGTCGCGGTGATGCGCCGGGCCGCGTCTTGATTCAGACGCGGCAACCCGAGCATCCGGCGATCTCGTTCGCGCTGCGTCACGACGTGCCCGGATTCATCGAGCAAGAGCTGCGCGCGCGCGAAGAACTTCGTTACCCGCCGTTCTCGCGGCTCGCGCTGGTGCGCTTCGACGCCGTCGACGAAGGTCACGCGCGCACCGAAAGCGAACGCATCGCCGTGATCGCACGCGCATCGGCGCCGAGCGGCGTGGAGCTACTCGGTCCGGCACCGGCGCCGCTCGCGCGTTTGCGCAATCGTTATCGCTATCGCTTTCTGTTGCGCGCGGCCGAACGAAAACCGCTGCGCGAGGCGCTGCTCGCCGTGGCGCGGGCCAGCGTGCAGCGCAGCGTGCGCATGGCGATCGACGTCGATCCCGTCAGTATGCTGTGATCAGATCCGCGCCCGCGTTGCGCAGGGAAAACCACCCCAAAAAAACCAAGCAAAGGCGTCATCGTCTCGCGCTAGACTGCGAGCGCCGATGACGCGCGCGCTGATTTTTTCGCTGGCTTGTGCTGCGGCGGGGCTTTCCTACTCCGGCTCCGCGCACGCCTTCGAACGCGAGTGGCATCTCGGCGGCGGTCTCGGCGTCACGGCTTATCCGCGCGACTATTCGCTCGGGCCCGCCCTCGGCGTGAACGGCGCGTACGGCATTTCGGACGTGTTCGATTTAAAGCTCGAGCTGCTCGCTTCGTCGCAGGGCTATCAGCCTGATGCGCGTTTCGCGATCGCGCATGCCGAACCACTCTCGGTTGCGGCCGGGCTCTCGTACAAACTCGACGTGCTGCAGTGGATTCCCTACGCGGCCGTGCTCGTCGGCTACAGCCACGTGGGCGGCACGTTGCCGATCGGTGAGCCGTTTCATCGCGATGATGCGATCGCCGCGCTCGTGCTCGGGCTTGACTACGCGGTGTCGCGCGAGTTCGGGCTCGGCGTCTCGGTGCGTAGTGACTTGCGGATCAGCACGCCGAGCGAAGGCGAAACCTTCACGCCCATGCTGCGGGCTGAATACCATTGGGGATTTTGAGGGTTTTTTTGCTCTGCGCCGCGCTCGGCGTCGCGTGCAATCGGGGCGCGCACGGCTCGAAATCGCTCGCTGCGGCGCTTGCAGCGAGTCGGAACGCGCCCGCAGCGAGTCAGAGCGTGCCGCTCGTACCCGCGACACCCGTTCCGACTTCGGGCTACGCCGCGCTCGTGCGCGCTGAACGTTGGACCGACGCGCGCGTTGCGCTCGAAGCGTTGTCTGCGAGTGAACAGGCAAAGCCCGAATGGCGTTTCGTGCACGCTCGCGTCGTGTCCGAGCTCGGCGACGCGGAAATCGCCGTGCGCGATTTGGACGCGCTCGAACGCACATTGCCGGCGCTCGCGAGTGAGATCGCGTTGGCGCGTGCGCGCGCCGAGCTTCGGGCTGGGCCGTTCGCCGACGCGGCGCAGTTTTTCGATCAACGCGCGGACACGGAGTCGCTGCTGTGCGCGGCTTCGGCTTATTTATCGGCTAATTCGCTAGTCAAAGCGCGGAGCGCGGTCGAGCGCGCGCTCGCGCGGATCGGCAAATCCAAGCACGTGCGCGACTCCGAAGTGCGCGCGCGTGCCCTGCGCGCACAAATCGCGGAAGCTTCGAACGACAAAGTCACCGCGCGCCTCGACTATCGCTGGCTCGCTTTGTCAGCGCCGCTCCGCGCCGAGGCGGACAGCGCGGCCGAAGCGCTCGAACGCGCCGGCGGCGTCAATCGCCTCAGCAAGAGCGAACGCGCGGATCGCGCGAGCGCATTCGCCGAAGCGGGTCGCATCGCCGGGACCGAAAGCGAGCTCTCGGCGCTCGAGAGCGCGCCGGGCGCGCCGCTCCCCGTCGGGCGCATGACGTACTTGCGCGCATTTTCGATCTACGCCGCGCGCGCCGACTATGAAAAGGCGGCCGCGCTGTTCGAACGCGCTGCGCGCGAAGATCCGGTCACGGCGGTAAAATCGCTGTTTTTCGCGGCGCGTTCGCTTTCTCGCGCGCAAGCGGACGAGCGGGCGATCGCCGGCTACGAGCGCGTCGCGCGGCAATTCCCGAAGACCGCCTGGGCCGAACAAGCACAATACTTGTCGGCTCGTTTGCGTTTCATCGCCGGTGATTTCGACAAGGCGCGCTCGCTCTACGATGTTTATCTGGCGCAGTTCGGCAAAGCCGCGCGCTTCGGCAGCGACGCGACGTACGAGCGCGCGTTGTGCGCGCTCGAGACGGATCAGCCGGCCGCCGCGGCGGTGGGCTTCGAGCGACTCGCCGCGCGCGGGAACGATCGGCGCACGAAGGCGCGGCTTCACTATTTGGCGGCGCTATCGCTCGGACTTGCGAATCAAAAAGCGAAAGCAGTGGCGGCGTTCAGCGAAGTCGCGCGGGACGAGCCGCTGTCGTTCTTTGGTCTCGCGGCGCGAGCGCGCTTGAGCTTGGTGGGCGCTGAATTGCCGCCTTTGATCGCGG
>DASYCL010000828.1:0-6595 GCA_036500245.1 Polyangiaceae bacterium
AGCACCGCGCCCGCAGCGAGCTGGTAATAGGCGTCGCGCGAGCATTCCTTGTCCCAATGAGTGAGGATGCCCGCGCCGCCCGCAAGATCGCCCTCGGCCATGAACGACGCAATTTTGCCGAACGCGACGTCCTTCTCCGGCAACTCCACTTCGCGCCCTCGGTGCACCGCGGCGTCGATGCCGCGCACTTCGTCGCCCGTCAAAACCTCGTACAAGACGCGATTTTGCAGCCACAAGCGCGCAGCCGGCTGACTCAGCGAATCGAGCTCGAAGGACTCGTTCAGTTTTTGATCGGTTTGCTTGAGATCGCTCACCGAGCCGGTCTCGAGCAATTTTTTCACTTCGCCGTTGAGCGCGGTGGCGTGCTGCATGCGCTCGGCGCGGATCTTCTTCGAGTATTCGAAGGCAGAGGCGCCGGCCGCGGCGAGCAGCACGCTCGCCACCGCGAGCGTCCATGTGCCGCGCGTCTTCGTGCGCGACGGAGCTTCCCACGCCGGCGGCGCGCCGCCGCCCGGTTCATAGACACCAACACGCGACAAATGCTCGAGCACGAGCGCGGGATCGGGTTGTCCGGCACCGGCTTCCGCGTACGGCGTGGGCGACGGCGGCTGCACCGCGCGCGAGCGCACCGAAGACGGCGAGCGATGGAGCTGCGCTTGCTGCGCGAACGCCGTGGCTTCCACCACGCGATCCACGCGCGGCGGCGGCGGTGTCGACGGCAGCGGCAACGGCGGCCGAGCTGCGGACGCGGCTTCCGGCCACGACTCGGCCACGAACGGCGACGGTGTCACCGTGGTGATCACTTCGTCGAAGTGCTGGCGCGGCAAATTCGCGGCGCGCGTCACGTCTTCCGACGCGGCAGCCGAATAAGCCGAGGCGGCGGGCGCTGCGCGACCCGCGGGCTTGGCCGCGCTCGCTGCTTTGCCCGCGAACGGATTCGCGGGTGCCCTCGACTGCGAGCCCGGCAGTTTCGGACCGGGCGGACCCATGCCGAGCGTGGTCTGGCGCGCCGCGGCGCGCGAAGCCCTCGCGATCGGCGTCGGGCCCTTGAGCGGAGCCGCGCTTACCATCGCCGCGGGACGCGGCGCGGAGTCCTCGAGCAAATCCGCCTCGGAAATGCGCAGCACATCCTCCGAGTCGAAGCGCGGCAGGCCTCCGTCGGCGGTCGCGTCATCGAACACGAGCGGATTTTGCGCGCGCGGCTTGGTTAGCTCCTCATTGCCGAAACGCTTGCTGCTCAGGCCTTGCAGCGTCGGCGCTGGAATCGAATTCTTCCGCGGCATCGTGCGTAACACCTCGGCTGCGACGGCTTCCACGCCGACGCGCTTTTGCAGCGCGCTATAAACGACGGAGCGATCGTGCCAAAGGCGCGCTTCGCCCTCGGTCGGCGCGAACTGCAGCGCGCGCGCCAGCACCTTTTCCGCGCGGACCGCGTCACCGCGGCGCAGCAGCACTTCGCCCAAGTAGCGAAAAGGCTTGGCGTCCCGGCCGCTGGCTTTGCCGGCCAAGACGAGCGTCGCCTGCGCTTCCGCGAGCATCGCCGCGTCGAGGTACATCCGGCCGACGGCGAGCATCACTGCGCCGTCCTCTGCGTGCCAAGTCTCGGCGCTGGTCGCGACTTCTCGGATCAAGTCCTCGCGCGGCGAGCTACCCAGAAAGGAGCAGAGTGCAACTGTTGCGTCGGCATCGGGATTGCTCCGCCACTGACTCAGCAGCTCTTCGAGCGCGCTCATTTCGACCCACAGGATACTCAGGAGAGTCCAAATCCACTAAGCGTTGTTTCAAAATTTGCGCATGCTCATGAGGACTTAGGCGCACCGTTGACTACTTCGGCGGCAAACTGTTGCCGAAGCGCGAGCGCGGTGACGGCATCGATACCAAAAGTCGGCCCAAGCGCCGGGGCGCCGCGGTTTCCATGGGACTGGGCTGGCGTAAACCGCCCGCAATGGTCAAAGTGGTCGCGCTCGTTGCTGTAGCCAGCATGGCAAAAACGTGGCAGCGGTTCGCCCCAGCTCTCACGCTCCGAGGCTTCGGGGCAGTTGGATCCAAGAAGAATGTGCGGCGTCTTCGGCATCTACGGTCACAAGGAAGCAGCCAACCTGACCTACCTCGGGTTGCACGCGCTGCAGCATCGCGGCCAAGAGAGCGCCGGCATCGTCACGAGTGACGGCTCACAGCTCAGTTTACATCGAGGTATGGGCCACGTCATCGACGTGTTCCCGCCCGAGCAGCTCGAGCGGCTCGGCGGGCCGCACGCCATCGGCCACGTGCGTTATTCGACGGCCGGCGGGTCCGCGCTGAAAAACGCGCAGCCGATCGCGGTCGACTACGCGCGCGGCTCGATCGCGGTCGCGCACAACGGCAACCTGACGAACGCCGAGGCCCTACGCGAAAAGCTCGAAGAACGCGGCTCGATTTTCCAAAGTACGAGTGACACCGAAGTAATCGTGCATCTGTTCGCGATGAGCCGGCAGAAGTCATTCGAGGATCGGGTTGCGGACGCGCTCAGCCAGGTGCAAGGCGCGTATTCGCTCTTGATTTTGACGCCCGAGTCGATGATCGCCGTACGCGATCCGATGGGCATTCGCCCACTCTGCCTCGGTCGATTGCCGGGCACGCAGACGTCTGTCGTGGCCAGTGAGCCCTCCAGCTTCGATCTGATCGACGCCGAATACGTGCGTGAAATCGAACCGGGCGAGATGGTCGTGATCGACCAGCAGGGCGTGCGCAGCGTGTGGCCGTTCGCGCAGTTGCCGCGCCACAGCTGCATCTTCGAGTACGTGTACTTCGCGCGTCCCGACTCGAACATCGACGGCGTGAGCGTCTACGAAGCGCGCAAGAATTTGGGGCGCGCGCTCGCCCGCGAGCACGGCATCGAGGCGGACGTGGTGATTCCAGTGCCGGATTCCGGCGTGCCCGCGACGATCGGCTACGCGGAAGAGTCGAAGCTGCCGTTCGAGCTCGGCTTGATGCGCAGTCACTACGTGGGCCGCACCTTCATCGAACCGCGTCAGAGCATTCGCCACTTCGGCGTGCGCTTGAAGCTCAACCCAATCAGCGCGACGCTCAAAGGCAAACGCGTCGTGGTCGTGGACGACAGCATCGTGCGCGGCACGACCAGCCGCAAAATCGTCAAAATGCTGCGCGACGCGGGCGCCAAAGAGGTGCACATGCGCATCTCGAGCCCGCCCACTAAGTGGCCCTGTTACTACGGCATCGACACGCCGACGCGCGGCGAACTGATCGCATCCAGCCACTCGGTCGAGGAAATCAACCAGTACATCACGAGTGACACGCTCGCCTACTTATCGCTCGATGCGATGGTGCACTCGGTCGTCTCGGCGCGCACGGAAGCCACCGGAAGAAGCACGCGTCGCTCGCTGCCGATCGCGGCGAACGGCGATCCCGGCGCCGACCCGATAACGCACCACGAGGACCTCGGCCGTTCCGATTTTTGCACCGCGTGCTGGACGGGTGAGTACCCGATCCAATTCACGCCGCACCCGCGCCAGCGCCAAATGCGGCTCTTGGACTTGTAAGCGCCGAGTGCTTAAGCTTTGGTTTGGAGCCGCGCCAGGCTCCCGAACCATGCTCGAATCACTGCCCGACAAAGTCTCGATCTATGAGGTCTCGCCGCGCGATGGCCTGCAGAACGAAGCTCTGCCGATCCCGCTCGAAGGCAAGCGCGAGCTGATCAATGCGCTGATTGCGGCGGGGCTCAAACGGATCGAGCTCACGAGCTTCGTCTCGCCGCGTTGGGTGCCACAGCTCGCGGACGCCGAAGAGCTGGCGCGCGAATTCAAGGCTCCGCCGGGCGTGACGCTGAGCGCCCTGTGCCCGAACGCGAAGGGCTTCGAGCGCGCGCGCGCCGCGGGGCTCGAGGAAATCGCCGTCTTCATGTCGGCGAGCGAGACGCACAATCGGAAAAACACGAACAAGAGCATTGCCGAGTCACTCGACACGTTTCAGGAGGTCGTGCCGCCGGCGCTCGCTGCCGGCATGCGCGTGCGCGCCTACGTTTCGACGGTTTGGGGCTGCCCGTACGAAGGCGATGTCGATCCGGATGCTTCGATTTCCATCACGCGTCAGCTTTTGGATTTGGGGGCGTACCAAGTTTCACTCGGCGACACGATCGGCGTCGCGACGCCGCTGGGCGTGAAAAGCCTGGTCGCGCGCGCGATCTCGGAGTTCGGCGCGCCGCAAATCGCGCTCCACTTTCACGACACGCGCGGCACCGCTCTGGCCAATGCCCTGGTCGGGCTCGAGCTCGGCGTCCGCGATTTCGATTCGTCGGTCGCCGGCCTCGGCGGTTGCCCGTACGCGCCTGGCGCTGCCGGCAATCTGGCGACCGAAGATCTCGTCTACATGCTGCAAGGCATGGGCATCGAAACCGGCGTCGATCTCGACAAACTGATCGAAGCGGGGCGCGTCGCGGAAAGCGTGGTCGGTCGGCGTTTGCCCGGCAAAGTGCATCAAGCCGGGCCGCGCGTACGGCGTTGATTCGAACGCGTCGGCTACTGGAGACAGCCGCGCACATCGACGGAGCTGGCCGCGCCCGAGCAGTCCGCACCGGCCTTGACGTCGGTGATCGCGAACTTGAACGCTTTATCTTCTGAGCCGCCGTCGACGAAACCGACCTCACCGCCTGTCACGCAGAACTGAGCGCCGGCATCCGGATGATTCGGAGGCAAGGTCAAACTGCCTCCCGTGATCGGTCCGGCCTGACCGTTGAATAGAGCGTTCGCCCAGGTCAAGGTCAGTGTGAGCTCGCTATCCCCGGGCTGACCTAGAGTCGGGCCCGTATTGAACATCGGCATGCCGATATTCTCGTAGCCCGCGTTGATGTTCGTGGTTCGAGTGTCGGCGATCGTCCCGCCTGCGATCGTGCCCTCGATCTTCAGTGCGTCCGAGCCGCTCGGGCAGTGCGGGTCCTCCGTCAACACGTTCGCGGTTGCGCCGCCCCCACTGCTCGAGCCGCTGCACGCAACGCAGCACAACACTAGGCCGAAGTAGGCCGACCAAGGCTTGGTCCAAAAGCAAAGCCCACGCACGTTCGCTCCCATCATCCACGCAGGATACGCCGACGGCTGGATCTATCTACCCATGGCGGTCGCCAAAAGCGGCGGCGACCTTTTGGATCGCTCAAATACGGAAATCGAACATTGCTCGCGCGTGCTCTGGAGTATGTAAGAACGCGATTGGGGTAGTCGGGTCACAGCCAAGGGACGGGCAAGATGATCGAAAAATTCAAGGGGACCAGCACGGTTGCGTTCGTCGTTTGGGCAGCAGTGGCGACAATCGCCGCCGGCTGCTCGACGAAGAGCGCGGATGTCAGCGAAGGAGTGCAAAAGTCGACCAGCGCGTTGACGCTCTCATCCCTGCCGGACAGTTCGGAGTGTGACGCTTCACCCGCGTCCTGCTGTCCTCCGGGCTCGGTCATCACGAGTCTCACTGAGAGCAGTGATGTCTTTCAAAGCACGACGCCGAATGCCTGCATTTTGGCGCTCGGCGGCAACGACACCGTGTTTGCGCTGAGCGGCGATCCGGCGGCGCTGTTTCTGGGCAGCGGAGACGACACGGCGATGGCCGGTCCGGGCGCCGAAACCGTCCGCGGCGGTGACGGCCGTGACACGATCAACGCTTGGGGTGGCCCGAAAACGATCTACGGCAACGCAGGAGACGACGTGATTTCCGCCTCAGGCGGTGATCAATTCGTCGTACCCGGACCGGGCGCGGATACGGTCAGCACTGGCGAGGGGAACGACACTGTGGCGGTATTCGATCTCTGCGAAGTGAGTCCTGGCGACCACTTCGACGGCGGAAGCGGACAGAACACGCTGCTCACCCCCGTACCATTGAGTACGCTCGAGAGCCTCGGGGTAAGCGTCTCGAATTTCGAAACCATTAAAGTCGAGCAGCACTCTTGCATCTCGGAATGTGTGGCGCGACCGGATTGCTCCGGTCACGGCCAATGCGCTGAGGGCAGTGCTACGGGCCAAGTGCGGTGCGCGTGCAATCCGGGTTGGCTCGGTGAGCACTGCGAGATCGCCGCCGTGAAACCCGTGGTCGAATGCGTCACGCGCTTCGATCCGACGCATGCGAACGCGATTTTCGGCTATCAAAATAGCTCCGGTACGACCGTTAGCGTCGCTCTCGGCGCCGACAACCGGTTCGATCCGGCAGATCCCTCTGCGGAGACGCAGCCACCGACGAGCTTTGCCCCAGGCAGCCCGACTCCGGCGATCGTCGGCGCATTCTTCGGAGATCAATTGAGTTGGACATTGCTCGGTCAAACGGTGACGGCGAACGCTTCGACTCCACCGTGCACGTTGAGCAACGTCGCCGCGTCGCGGCCACCCCGACCGGGACCGATCTCCGGCGAAAGCGCGGGCCGACCAGGACCTGTGATCCAAGGCCTCGTGCCGGCGGATGCGACCCAGCCGTCCACTCGTGGCTTTGCATGGCAGAAGGTACCCAATCCAAAACCGCAACCATCCCAAGGAACGACGACGTGCGATTCGGACGGTGTGTGCACGATTCAGCAAGGCCTGACCGATCCGGCGAACGCCCCGTTTATCGTGAAGGTGACCGACTT
>DASYCL010000829.1:0-5093 GCA_036500245.1 Polyangiaceae bacterium
AGAGATCGAAATCTTGGCCCAGCGGGATACTATCGAGCGTCGACTGGATGCGGCTGATGCGCCCAGTCGGCGGGTCGATCGTGAGGATGACTTTGGCGCTCGCGGGTAACCCGTTCGCACTCACGAGTTCCGTGCTGAGCGCGGGTGAGTAACCCGCGCCGAGTCGAAATGTGGTGTCGAGCCCAACTTGAGTGAAGAGCTGCTTGAAGAAAGCGTAGCCGTCAGCGAGCCCGTCTTCGGTCGTGACCGCTTCGCGCGCGCTGCTCACATTGCTGCTCTCGCTCGGTCCGGTTGCCGACGAGCATGCGCCGATTGACCCAACCAACACTAGTACCGCTGCCGAACCGTACAGATTCCGCTTCATGATTTTGCCTCCTCGCGGGTCAGCGACTACTACGGATCGCGCGCGGGGGCTCCGTGCTGCAAGATTGGCTTTGTTTTTGACTCGAATGATCCATGGCGAGATTCGCCACAGCCCATGATTCGCGCCGTTTCAATGACTCACGCGGCAACTTCGCAGCACGTCCGAAAAACTCGAAATTCGAATTCAGAAATAAGTCTTCGTCACCGGCGCGGGCGTGCCGCCCGTGATTTGCAACGTGTAGCCGAAGGTTTCGTTCGGATCCCAGCCGTAGCTTTGGGCGTTCTTGTAACCACTGAAGGTGATGTTGGTGATGACGGCGATCACGACGTTGTTCTTCGGCGGTTTGCTGAGCGAGACGGTGGCGTTGCCGGTGGTCACGGGCTGACCGAATACGGCGCTCCCGTCGGTCGCGCGGTAGACGAGCTCGATTTGCATTTGTTCGGGGCTGCCCGCGCTGCCCGCCGCATCGGGCGTGAAGTCGACGCTGACTTCGGTCGCGCCGGAGGCGACTGTGATCGGGATCATATTGCGGCCGGTGTAGCGCGGCAGCCAAGTGGTGTTGCTGGGCGAGTACGAGCCGTTTTGCATCGTGAGCGCGGTGTACATCGCCGGATCGCGCGCGATCTTCTGGATCGAAGTCGAGAATTCGCCGAAGTCGCCGAGGGCGAGCCGCGCGGAATATTCGCCGACCATGCAGCTGACGCGCGCTTGATCGAGCAAGCGCGTCATCACCGCGAGCACTTGCTCTTTGCCGTTCGCTTGTTCCCAAACATCGGCGAAGAAGTGTTGGCCGACGCGCTGCGCGATGAATAGCGGAAACAGGTCGTTGTAACGGAAGCCGGTGATGTCGGTCGGGAAGTCGGCAGGGCCGTTGACCATGCTGCCGTCTTTGACCGCGATGCCGCAGCTTTCGATCGGCGCGTAGTTTTGCTGATAAGTGAGCACGTCCAGATACGAGATGTTGTTCGGCAGGGTGAACTGCGCGCTTTGGCCGGGGGTGACGCCGGCTGCGTGCTCGGCCGTGAGCATGATCAAATAGTCGTTGTACGACTCGTGCAGCCACGAGATGCGGTTGCCCGGGAACGTGCCATAGGAGCTTTGCAGCACGTGATTGAACTCGTGCGTGAGGTCGAAGCGCTGGGATTGATCCGTCATCGCGACGGAAGTGGTTTCGACATCCGGATACTGTTGCTCGGTGCCTTGATCGCCGCCCGCGTTCGGATCCTTGGGAAAGCCGGTCGCGACGAACATATAGTCGATGTAGTGCGTGCCGCCCTTGGCGCCGGTCGTCCACGGCGGCAGGTGCAAATACGAGTAGCTGAGCTCGAACTTCAGATCGTCGTTGATGCGCTGGAGGATCGACGACTGCGTATCTTGCGGCACTTGCGTCGTGCCTTGTGGCCCCTCGTTCAAGAGGATGTAACCCACGGGGATGGTGAGCGCGGGCGCGCCGAACGGATTGACGCCGAGCGGCGTGAGCGTGGGATTGTCGTCCCAAGGCGCTGGCGGCGTCGCGCTCGGCACGTTGCCGTAGTCGCAGTAGGGGAAGTCGCGCGGCTGCAGGGTGACATCCCCGCCGCCCGCGGAGCCGCCGCCCGCACCCGCACTGCCGCCGGCCGCGGTTCCGCCGCTGGCCGAACCGGCTTGGCCAGCGCTGCTTCCGCCGCTGCTCGTGCCGCCCGCGCCCGCGTTTCCCGCCGAGCTCGCGTCCGAACCGCCGTTGTTTGCGCCTGAGTTGCCGAGCGAGCTGGCCGCGCCGTTGCTCGTTCCACCTGACGTGCCCGAGTTGTTCCCGGAGCCCGAGCCGCTCGAACCGCAGCCGGCGAGGCCGGCAAGCAATGCCGGGACACAAGCCAAACTCAGGAATCTGTGTGTGAAACCGGTGCCGTGGCCTGGGCGTGTGGGTGCGGACATATCGAGACGCACAGTCGAGCGGCGGGCGGCCCAGCAGTCAGTTTAAATCGCAGCGCAAAAACGCCGCCTGTTCGCGCTGGCTTCGCTCGACTCAGGATCGGACCCCGCGCCACGACCCGCGCTCGGGATCGAGAGATCACGATGAAAAAAACCGCATCGCCTGCTTTGCTCCGTCGAACTCGCGCATTCGCTTCGACTTTCGGCTTGCTTGCCTTCGCCCTCGCGACTCGTTTCGCGCCGGACGCCGCGGCCGCGACTTTGTCGAACTCCACGTTCAACGTGCAAACGGGCGACAACGGCGAAATTTCGTCGTTCCAAATCACGGGCGACACGTTTCCAACCAACTACGTGATGAACGCGACCAACGCGCCCGGCCAGAATACCGCCGATCATGAGTGGGTGGGCGAGCTGATGTTTTCGTACCGAATGGGCACCGGCGCCTTTCAAACCGCGCTCACGCAAGCTTCGGCGGACGCGCGCAACGTGCAAAGCACGGCGACCAGCGTGACGGTCACGTACGAGAATTCGGGGAATGCGAAGGGCGTCAAGAACTTCAAACTGGTCGAGACGTATTCGCTCGTGAACGACTATTTGTCTTGGCAGATCGCGCTCACCAACACGGGCAATCAAGCGCTCGAGTTCGGTGACATCGGCTTGCCGTTGCCGTTCAACGAATATTGGTTCCAGCAGAACGACGTGATCTACGAGACGCGCACTGTCTATCATTCGTTCACGGGCAACAACTCGTCGTACATCACGGTGCAGCGGCCGAGCGGTGTCGGCCCGTTCCTGCTGATGGTTCCGGACACGACCACCGGCGCCGGCTTCGAATACATGGACAACTGGCTGAAGTCCGAGCACGCGGGCAGCGCGTGGGCCGCGGGCGGCGGCACGCCTTCGTGGCCGAGCGGGCTCGATGTTTTTTACATCCATTCGAACGCGATCAAGAGCACGAACCGCGGCTACCTGCCGAACACGAGCTTGAACCTCGCGGCGGGCGCGAGCCAAACGTACGGCTTCAAGTTCTTCAAGGTGAACAGCCACGCGGACGTGCAGCAGAAGCTCTACGACGAAGGCATGATCGACATCACGGCCGTGCCGGGCATGATGTTCGCGACGGACATGACGGCCAAGTTCGACTTGCATACGTCGAAGCCGATCACGGCCGTCACGCCGCAATACCCGAGCGAAACCACGGTCAGTCCCGTCGGCACCGCGAGCAACGGGCACAACATCTATCAGCTGAAGCTGAGCCACCTCGGGCCGAACAATGTGACCGTGACCTACGGCAGCGGCGAGACTACGACGCTCCAGTTTTACGCGCTCGAGCCGCTCGACGCGGCGTTGCAGCGTCACGCGACGTTCATGGTGGATCACACGGTCGCTGCGAGCGGCGCGCTGAAGGGCGTTTTCGACGATTGGATGATGGACACGAAGAAGGTGCGCGGCGCCATCGGTGGCAGCGGTTGGGGAGATGATTGGGGTTGGACGCACGGCGAGTTCTTGGCCGAAAAGAATGCGCAATCTCCGGTCGCGGCCGAAGTCACGGCGCTCGACAACTACCTCGACGCGGTGTGGGGCAACGCGATCGATCACAACTCGTACATCGTTCAAGATTGGTGGTGTCCCGCGGGCACGAGCGCGACCAACATCATGAATTGTTACTACGACCGTGCGTTCGCCTACCCGCACGCGTTCAATACGTATTTCTCGATGTACAAGATCGCAAGCTTGTACCCGAATCTCGTGACCTATCATTCGTCGGCGGACGACTACTTGATCCGCGCTTACAACATCTTGCACACGCTCTATTCGGGTCATGGCAGCAACGGCACGGGCTACATGGGCGAGCAAACGCTGCCGGATATTCAAGCCGCGCTGACGGCCGGCGGGCACACGACCGAAGCTTCGTTCGTGCAATCGACGATCAATAAGCTGCACACCGCGTTCAAGGGCAGCCCCTATCCGTACGGCTCGGAGTACTCGTACGACAATACCGGTGAAGAAGCCGTGTACATGGCGGCCAAGCAAAACAACGATACGGACATCTTGAGCAAAGTGAACGTCAAGACGCGCGCCTGCCGCGGCCAAGAACCGACTTGGTATTACTATGCCGATCCGGTCACGCTGAACGGCGAGAATTGGTGGCAGTTCCAATACACCGCCGCGCTCGCCGGCTACTGCATGGACGACTACTTGCGCCATAACTCCGCCACGCCGGAGCTGGACGAGCGCTTGTCCTACGCGGCCAAGATCGCCAACGTGAACGCGATCAACTCCGGGCAGATTGATTCGGATCCGGCGAACCTTGGCGCCATCTCGTGGACGTATCAAGCAATGAAGGGCAACGTCTACGTGAACAGCTTCGACCCGGCCAACGGCAAGCTGCACAACGGCTGGCGCGAGATGGCGGGCGAGGCCGATCTCGGCCTCTTCGGCGCAATCCGCATCTTGAGCGCGGACGTCGCGAACGACCCGATTTTCGGCTTGTTCGGCTACGGCAGTGACGTGTCCCACGCCGGCACGTGCACGTCGGTCACTCCGCATGACGGCGTGTTCAAGCGTCTGAATTTGATCTCACAGAAGTTCCACTTCGACCTGAACCGCGATCGCTATTCCGGCGCGACCATCAGTGACACGAACGACTACGTCGGCTTCACGCTGCAAAACCAAACCGCGGACGCGCACCAAACCCAGCTCACGATCGAGGGCCTCGCGGCGGGCATGTACAACGTGAACGTGGGGGGTACGGCCGCTTCGCCGGTGACGGCAAGCGCCGGCAAATCGACCGTAGTGACGCTCTCGGTGCCGGCGG
>DASYCL010000830.1:0-1514 GCA_036500245.1 Polyangiaceae bacterium
AGCGGCGCGGCCGTTACCGGCGTGGTGCTGGTGTGGGTGTTCGTGCGCCGGGAGGCAAATCTGTCCTTGCTGCAGAGCGACTTCGTTTCCAAGGTGTCGCACGAGCTGCGCACGCCGCTCACGTCGATCCGGCTCTTCACCGAAACCCTGGAGCTGCGCCGCGGCGATCACGTAGCCCAGCAAAAATGCGTCGAGGGTCTCGCGCGCGAGAGCACGCGGCTGCAAGAGCTGATCGATCGCTTACTCGACTGGGGCCGAATGGAAAGTGGTCGGCGCGAGTTCACTTTTCGTGAAACCGATCTCCGCTCGATCATCCTGACCGCGCTGGAAGCATTCGAAACCGTGCGCCAGCGGCGCAGCGTGGATCTTTCAGTGGAGTTGCCGCCGGAGTCGCTCTTGGTCAGCGCGGATCGCGGCGCGGTCTCCGACGCGCTCTTCAACCTCTTGACCAACGCCGACAAGTACGGCGGCGACCCCGTAAAAATCGAGGTCTTCGTCCGTTTCGACGAGCGCGAAGCGCGACTCACCGTGCGCGACAACGGCGCCGGCATTCCGGCCGCCGAGCACAAGCGCATCTTCTACAAGTTTTATCGCGTCGACGATCGGCTGTCGCGCGAGCGTGAAGGTTCCGGACTCGGGCTCGCGATCGTAAAACACGTGATGAAAGCGCATCACGGCCGAGTCGAGCTCGTGAGCCATCCCGGCAAAGGCAGTGAATTCTCGCTCGTCTTGCCGGTGGTTAGGCGTTAGATTTTGGGCGAGCGATGGGTAATAACGGTAAGCGCCACATCCTCGTCGTCGAGGACGATCCGAGCATCACGCTCGGCCTCGAAATGAACCTCCAAGCGGAGGGCTATGACGTAACCATCGCGGTCGACGGCGAAGACGGCCTCGCGCGCGCCCTGTCGTCGGACGTAGATTTGGTGATTTTGGACGTGATGCTGCCCAAGATGAACGGCTTCGAAGTCGTGAAAGCGATTCGCAACCGCGGCAACCACGTGCCGGTCGTGATGCTGTCGGCGCGTGGCGCCGAAATGGACAAAGTAATGGGCCTCGAGCTCGGTGCCGAGGACTACATCACCAAGCCATTCGGCCTCGCCGAGCTCCTCGCGCGCGTCAAAGCCGTGCTCCGGCGGGACGGCATTGCGCGCCAGTCGAGCGAACAAATCGTGCAAGCCGGCGAGCTCGAAATCAATTCGTCGACCCGCCAAGTGCAACGCAAAGGCGAGCTCGTGCCGCTCACCGCCACCGAATTCGACGTACTCTGGTGCTTGGTCGAAGCATCGAATCGCGTGCTCACCCGCGAAGACATCCTGTCGCGAGTGTGGGGCCCGGGCCATCACGGCACACTCCGCACGATCGACAATTTTTTGCTTCAGCTGCGCACCAAGCTCGAAAGCGATCCCGCCGATCCCGAACATTTGTTGACGGTTCGCGGCGTGGGTTATCGTTTTAAGAGGTGAGTGGGGCAGTCAGGCGGGGTACTTGGGCCACTTGGAGGGCCATGCTAAGAA
>DASYCL010000831.1:0-6188 GCA_036500245.1 Polyangiaceae bacterium
ACGCGGCTACGTCGCGGCACCTACGGCCAGCGCTACGACAACGGTCAACGGCACGACGGCGAAAAGACACAGACGCTGCGCTATCCCCTGGCCGAGCTCACCAAGGGCCCGGTCACGATGTGGGACGCGCCGGGCATGCAACGGATCAAGATCCCGTTCGGCAAGCTGAGCGCGGATCAACTCGACGCGCTCGCTGAGCTCGCCGAAGAATATTCGGATCAGATCCTGCACGTGACGACGCGCCAGGACATCCAGCTTCATTTCATTCACATCGAGGACACGCCGGACATCATGCGCCGGCTCGCCGCGGCGGGCATCACTACGCGCGAAGCCTGCGGCAACTCGGTGCGCAACGTGACGGCGTGCCCGTACGCAGGCGTGTGCAACACCGAGTCGTTCGATGTGACGCCGTATGCCAATGCCATCACGTTTTTCTTGCTCGGTCACCCGGACGTCCAGGATTTCGGCCGAAAATTCAAGATCGCGTTCTCGGGCTGCAAAGATCTGCCGTGCGGTCTCACGAACTTTCACGACGCGGGCGCGATCGCGAAGACGCGCGTCGTGAACGGCGAAGTGAAGCGCGGCTTCGAGTACTACGTCGGCGGCGGTCTCGGCGCGGTGCCCTATTCAGCCTCGCTGTTCGAAGAGTTCTTGCCGGAAGAAGAGCTCTTGCCGATGACGCAGGCGGTGTGCCGCGTGTTCGCGCGGCTCGGCGAGCGCGACAATCGAGCACGCGCTCGGATCAAGTTCTTGGTGAAGAAGCTCGGTCTCGAGGAGTTCAAACGGCTCGTGCTCGAAGAACGCACGAAGCTGCGCACGGACGAGCGCTGGATCTCGTTCTTGAACGACTTGCACGTCACCGACGAGAGGCCGCTCCGCCCGGCCGGCGTGCTCGGTTCAGGGCCGTTCCCCGCGGGCTTCGAAGCCTGGAAGAAGACGAACGTCTTGCCGCAGAGCCAAAAAGGCTATTCGACGGCAAAGGTGACCTTGCCGCTCGGCGACTTCACGCCGCAGCAGGCTCGTGTGCTGGCTGACATCGCGCGCCACTTCACGGGCGACTCGATGCGCACCACGGTCGAGCAGAACTTGCTCTATCGTTGGGTATCGGATGCGGATTTGCCGGCGTTTTACGCTGAATTGGTCAAAGTCGGGTTGAACCAAGCGGGCGCGGATCAAATCACGGACGTGACTTCGTGTCCTGGCACCGACACTTGTAAACTCGGCATTTCGTCGTCGCGCGGGCTCGCGACCGAGCTCAGTAAGCAGCTCAGCGTGATCGCGGACCAATTGCCGGAGGACGCGAAGAACCTGCACATCAAGTGCAGCGGTTGCTCGAATTCCTGCGGGCAGCATCACATCGCGGACATGGGCTTCCTCGGCGTGAGCCGGAACGTGAATGGTCGTCGCGTGCCGCACTTCCAGCTCGTGATCGGCGGGCAGATGAAGAAGAACGCTGCGACGTACGGCCTCGCGATCGGCGCGATTCCCTCGAAGCACGTGCCGAAAGCCGTGAAGATTTTGACGGACCGCTTCGTGAACGAAAAGCAAAACGGCGAGGACTTCCAAGCGTTCGTGCAGCGCATCGGCAAAAAAGAGATCCGGAAGCTCGTCGATGAGCTGAACGTGATCCCGAGCTACGAGCAGGATCCGAGCTACTACTCGGATTGGGGCGATCCGCGCGAATACACGATCGGCGATTTGGGCGTCGGAGAGTGCGCGGGTGAAGTCGTGCCGCTCGTGCAAGTCGGGCTTGCGGCGAGCGAACGTGAGGTATTCGAGGCTCAATTGCTGCTCGACGAGGGCAACGACCAGGGCGCTGCCGAGCGCGCCCTGAGCGCGATGGTGCAAGCGGCACAGGCGCTCACGCGCGAAAAGAACGCTTACCTCGGCGAAGGCGCGGACGAGATCGTCAGCGAGTTTCGGAAGCACTACTACGACACGAAGCTGTTCTTCGATCCGTTCTCGGGCGGGAAATTCGCGCACTACTTTTTCCGCGCTTACGAGCACCGTGGCGATGCGTCGTCGAAAGATGGCGCGCATCAGTTGATCGAGGAGGCGCAGCTGTTCGTGGAAGCGGCGCACCAGTGCTACACGCGCATCGCTGGGGCGTTACCCTGACCGCGCCGACACGCGGCTCCATCGGGGTTTCCCCCCCGCACCCCTGAAGTGAATTCAGCGGGGCCCCACCCCCGAGTTTGGGGCCCCGGCCCCAAACGAAATCGAGAATCCAAATGCTTTCCGAACGTTTTCAACTGAAGATCTATCTCGAGTCGAGTGAGCACTTCGAGCTCGAAGCCCTGGTGCCGGTGCTCCACCGCTTCATTCGCGAGCAAGTACTGAAGGAGCTCGTGATCGACGTGGTCGACTATGGGCACGTGCCGAACGGTCCGGGCGTGGTTTTGATTGGGCACGCCGCGGACTACTACGTGGGTTCGCTCGATGGCCGTCTCGGCCTGGTTTACAGCCGAAAACGCGCCAATCTGGCGCCCGAAGCACGGCTCGAAGACGGCCTGCGCCGCGTAGTGAACTTCGCTCGCTTGCTCGAGCAAGACAACACCGTGAAGCTCCGTTTTCGCACGAACGAGCTCAGTTTGAAGCTCACCGATCGCCTGCTCGCGCCGAGCGACGACGCGACCCTCGCCGCGATGCAAAGCGAAGTGACGGCGTTGTTCGGCCGCGTCTACGGCGGAAGCGTCAGTGTGGAGCGGATCGCCGAAGAGCGCGGGCCGCTCGCGCTCGCGATCGAAACGAGCGCCGCGCCGTCTCTCGAGGCGTTGCTCGAGAAACTCGGCGGGCCGCCGGCGGACTGAGTGCTCTCGTCGCAGCGCGACGCCGAAGGCTTTGACGGCGCGCGCCGTGGCGCGTGACCATCAATAAAAATAAAAATCGAAGCTCGGTTAGCTTTGCACGCGATCGCCGACGCGAAGCGAGCCGGTCGCGTCGTGGATCATGTTCATGCCGAACCAGACGCGTGAATCGCTGCGCCGGAAAGTCGCGAGCGTGCGCAGTGGCTCCTTGCCGAATTCGCCGGTTTCGAGATCGATCGTGGTGACTGGACAGCGATCGCAGCGTTTTACGCCGCGAAACGTGATTTCACCGAGCGTGACGCGGGCGTAGTCGTCTTCGGCGAACGGCGCGCAGCCACTGACGACGATGTTCGGGCGGAAGCGTTCCATTGGCAGCGGTGTGTCGAGGCGGCGATTCAAATCTGCGAGTGACGCTTCCGAGATCACCAAGAATGGATAGCCATCGGCGAAGCTCACGATGTCGCTGGGCCGCGCGCGTTTCGGATTCACTTGGCGGCGTGCGCGCTCGGGCATGTACACGAGTTCGTGTGGCGCGCCGAGGAAGCGTGAGAACCAAGCGCTGCCTGCGGGGTGAGCACAGCCGACGCTTTGGTCGTCCCAGATTTGCACATTCTTTTGCGCGCCGAGCTCGTATTGCAACGGCAAGTACAGCGCTGGTAAGTCTGGCGCGGTGACGGCGAGCGCCACGCCGTCGAAGGCGGTTTTTACCAACGCGAGCCGCGGCACTTCGCGCTGAGTGACGAACGTGCCATTCGCATCGACGATCATCCAGCGGCGATCGGCTTCGAAGCCGCGCTCGGCGACGCGCGATTCGTTCACGCGTACGCCGCGGCACGCCTTGATCGGGTAAACGTAGAGCGCGGAAACGACGACCAACGCCGACCACGCTCAGCGTTTGATGCCGGGGCTTGCCTCAGCCGAGCCCAAATATTTGCCGATTTCGTCGCGTTTGCTCTGCACTTGGTCGAGCAAGGCGAGCGCGTGCGCGGTGCGTTGCGGCGCGGCTGGGTCGGGGTGCGCGAGACGGACTTTGTCCCAGCGCAGCTTCAGCGTGTTCTGCAATTCGCGCAGATCGTAGACCGCGCGGCGATGCACGTTGCGAAACGAATCCGACGGCCAAGCCGAGTCGATCGCGACGCAGAGCGCGGCGAGCACGCCGAAGGCGATCGTGGTGATCTTTGCTTGCGCCTGCGGGAGTCCGGCGCACAGCGCCGCCGCCGCCGCCGCGCTGAACGTGAGCCCGCGCAAAACCCAAAATCGAATCTTCTGCTTGCGATCGCGGTTTAGGTTTGCTTCGGCCCAGCGCTCGAGATCCGCGATCTGCTCGTCGATGGCCGTCTCCGGCGCGAACGACCCCGGGCGAAATCCTTCCGCTGGTGAGGCGTCCGGGTCGCGCGCTTGCGTATCCGCGGGCGGGATGCCGCTCGCGCTGCGCGGGTAGTCGCTGTTGGCGCGCCGCCCTTCGCGTGCTGCCTCGCGAGCTTCCATCGCGTTTACGTCGATCTGTGCGAAGCTGCCCGACGAAGTGCGCGGCGGAGGCGGCGTGAGCGGCGGCAAAGTCCGAGAAGATTCCGAAGCCATCGCACCTTGCTACGCCGGCAAATTCACGAGCGCAACGCGGGGCGGCCGAATTCAGCCAAGTTCTGGCGCTGATTGATCATTCCGCAGCGGTTGAAAGAGCTTTACCGAACCTCACCAATTCTGATGCACGAATGTGCGCACGCGCGAGTCGTAGAGCTCTTTGACCCGGCGCATGGTGTCGCTCGAGAGCGGGGGCATGTCTGCGGCTGCGGCGTTTTCGGCGACTTGCTCGGGTCGTTTCGCGCCGGGGATCGAGCACGTCACTGCGTCGTGCATTTCGATCCAGCGCAGCGAAAACTGCGCGAGGGTCATATTCGCCGGCACCAGCGGGCGGAGCTCCTCGACTACGTCGATACCGCGCTCGAAATCGAAGCCCGAGAACGTCTCCCCGCGATCGAAGGCGGCGCCGGCGCGATTGAACTCCCGATGATCGTCGGCGGCGAAGTGTTGCCCCTTTTTCATTTTGCCGCCGAGCAAGCCGGAAGAGAGCGGCAAGCGCGCCAAAATCCCGACCTTCTTTTTTCGAGCCTCCGCGAAGAAGAGCTCTGCCGGACGTTGGCGGAAGATATTGAAGATGATCTGCACCGATTGCACTTCGGGATATTCGATGGCTTTCAGGGCTTCTTCGACGCGCTCGACGCTGACGCCGTAGTGCTTGAGTTTGCCCGCGCGTTTCAAATCGTCGAGCACGCCGAATACTTCGGGCATGTAGTAGACGTCGGTCGGCGGGCAGTGCAGCTGGACCAGGTCGAGCGCATCGGTTTGCAGATTCTTCGCGCAGCGTTCGATGTACGCGCTCAAGTTTTCGCGCGAGTAACTCGCGGGCGTGTGCGGGCTCGAGCGGCGGCCCACTTTCGTCGCGACGTTGAAAATCGGTCCGCGTTCGCGCTTCAGGCGAGCGAGCAATTGCTCGCTACGGCCGTCACCGTACACGTCCGCGGTGTCGAAGAAATTGACGCCGAGATCGAGCGCGCGGTGCAACGCTTTGAGCGACTCTTCGTCGTCGACCGGGCCCCAAGTGCCGCCGATGGCCCAGGCGCCGAAGCTGATGGTCGATACGGTGAAGCCGGTGCGGCCGAGCGCGCGATATTGCATGGCGCGGACTTTACCCGCCTTCGAATCCGCGCGAAGCGTCGAAGCGCAGGGTTGAGCAAACGTGCATAAAAATAGCCAAAATTTGCGAATCGCGCCGCGGAACGATGCTAAGTCCCAGGGCGTGGACAGCGCGCGTTTCAAAAAGGCCATTGCTGCGTTCGATCGCGCGAACGCCGAAGATCCGAACCATGTCGACGACGCTGGCGTCTCGCGTCCGCGCGAGTTGGTGCACGCCGAGCGCTTGTCGGCGTGGGTGCGAAAACTCGAGCCCGAGCCGTCCGAGGCGCTCGCGCTCGCCGCGCGCTCACAGCACATCCGGCGTTGGCAAATCCCGCGCAGCTCGTTCGCCGAAGGTCGCGCCGGGTACTTACAATGGCGCACGCAGCTCGGTCGTTTCCACGCGGACACGGCGAGCGAAATCCTGAGCTCGCTCGGCTACGAACGTGAGTTGATCGACGCCGTGCGCCGGATCAACCTCAAACAAAATCTTCACAGCAACGCCGACACTCAGACGATCGAAGACGCGCTCTGCCTCGAGTTCCTGGAGTTCGAGTTCGAAGCCTTCGCCGAGAAACACGAACCCGAAAAAATCTCGGAAATCGTGCGAAAAACCTGGAAGAAAATGTCGCCCCGCGCGCACGAACTGGCCTTGAAATTGCCGTTCAGTACTTCCGCACTCAGCTTGATTCAAAGCGCGCTGGCGGG
>DASYCL010000832.1:0-6604 GCA_036500245.1 Polyangiaceae bacterium
AAGATCCGACGACGAAGCACTCGGCCTCGACGGTCGCGCCGATCCTCGCCGCTTCTTACAAGGTGACGCCGAACTTGGCGCCGATCGTGCGGCTCGGCGTGGTGCAAAATTCGCCGCCCGCGCCGGCGACGGGACCGACGCCAGATTCCGGCTTCGGCTTTTTGAACCCGCTGCTCGGCGCGACTTACTCGTTCAATCCGGCGCCGGAGTTCAAACTCGCGTGCTTTCTCGGCGCCACACTGCCGATCGGTTCGGGCGGTGGCGATCACCCGGATCCAGCCAAAAAAGCGGCGCGAACCGTTGGTATCTATGCGCGCTCGGCGCTCGATAACTCGCTCTTTGCCGTCAACGACGTGGCGGTAATTCCGGGCGTCGATTTCGCGTACGTCGCGGGCGGCTTCACCGCGCAAGTCGAAGCCACGCTGTTTCAGCTCACGCGCGTGCGCGGTTCACTCGATCAGAAAGATGCGCATCGCACCAACTTCACCACGGGCGTGTACGCCGGGTACTTCTTCGTGCCGGCCTTCTCGTTCGGCGCGGAGCTCCGTCATCAGCGCTGGCTCTCCACGCCGTCGAACGTCGTGGCGGATACAACCGGAACTCTGCGCGACACGACCACGGTCGCGTTCGGGCCGCGCTTTCACTTTCAGATTGCACCAGGCACTTGGTTCCGTCCCGCGTTGGCGTTGGCGCTGCCGCTCGACGATCCGATGAAGAAGAGCAGTTACAAGGTCGTGCAACTCGACCTGCCGTTCTCGTTTTGAGCGTTTCGAGGTGAGCCCGATGAAGAAGAATTCCAAAGTTTGGATCGACCAGTGGCAGCCAGACGATTCGGCGTTCTGGGAAACCAAGGGCAAGAAGATCGCTTGGCGCAACCTCGCCTGGTCGATTTTAGCCGAGAATTTGGGGTTTTCCATTTGGCTCATTTGGAGTGTGGTGGCCACGCGGCTGAAGCAAGTCGGCTTCCACTACACGACGGATCAACTGTTTCAGCTCGTTGCGATTCCTGGGCTCGTGGGCGCGCTGCTGCGTTTTCCGTACACATTCGCAGTGCCGAAGTTCGGCGGTCGGAATTGGACGGTGGTCAGCGCCGCACTGCTTTTCGTCCCGACCCTGTCGCTGATCTACTTGGTCAATCGCCCAGACACGCCGTTTTGGCTGATGGCCACTGCCGCAGCGACTGCAGGGCTCGGCGGCGGCAATTTCTCATCCAGCATGGCGAACATCTCATTCTTCTTTCCGGACAAGGAGAAAGGCTTTGCGCTCGGGCTCAACGCAGCTGGCGGCAACATCGGCGTGAGCACCGTGCAGTTGCTCGTGCCGATCGTGATCGGCTTTGCGGTTCTTCCGGGCAGCGCGGGTCAGAAGCTGCATCTCGAGAACGCGGGCTTGCTCTGGTTGCCGTTCGTCGCGGTCGCCATCCTCGGCGCGTTCTTTTTCATGAACAACCTGAGCTCGGCGCGTTCGAATTTCAAAGACCAAGTGATCGTGGCGCAGCGGCGGCACACCTGGATCATGGCTTGGCTCTATATCGGCACCTTCGGCTCGTTCGTGGGATTTTCCGCGGCATTCCCGCTGCTTTTGAAGACTCAGTTTCCCGAAGTTACGGCCAATCTCGCGTTCCTCGGCGCGCTGGTCGGCTCGCTCGCGCGGCCGCTCGGCGGCAAATTGGCCGACCGAATTGGGGGCGCGCGAGTGACGTTTTGGAACTTCGTAGCCATGACGTTCGCCGCGATGGGCCTCGTCTACTCGCTGGAGGTCAAAGCATTCGCATGGTTCTTGTTCGCGTTCCTGGCGCTCTTCATCACGACCGGAATCGGCAATGGTTCGACCTTCCGGATGATCCCGGTGATCTTTCGCTCGTATCACTTGAAGCGCGTCCAGGGGCAGGGCGAAGTCGCGATCGCGCAAGCCTTGGTCGTCGCGCGACGTGAAACCGCCGCGGTGATCGGCATCGTCGCTTCGATCGGAGCACTCGGCGGCTACTTCATTCCGCGTGCTTGTGGAGCCTCGATTAAAGCAACCGGCGGCGCGACGGCGGCCGTGTCGTGGTTCGTCGTGTTTTACGTCACGTGCGTCGGAACAACTTGGTGGTGCTACTTGCGCAGTCGCTTCATGACCGCGCGCATCCCGAGTCTCGCGAACGCTCAAGCCTGAAATACGTTTTCCGAAAAGGACTTTGACGATGACCAAGAATATCTTCGAACGTGTCGACCAGCGGCCGCGGCTCGTGATTGTCGGCAATGGCATGGTCGGTCACCGCTTCATCGAAGCAGCGGCGGAGCGGGGAATCCTGCAGAAATTTGCGGCCGTCGTCGTGTCCGAGGAAACACGGCTGGCGTATGATCGCGTCAATCTCTCGAAGTGGTTCGAGGGGATGAGCGACGCGAACCTATCGCTCGTTTCGGACGGTCAGTACGAAGGGCTCGGGGTCGACGTGGTGCGCGGCGAAGCCATCATCGAGCTCGACCGCGATGCGCGCCTGGTGCGCTTCGCGTCGGGCGCCGAGCTCCAATACGACGAACTCGTGCTCGCGACGGGCTCGTATCCGTTCGTGCCGCCGATCCCCGGTAAGGAACTTCCGGGCTGCTTCGTGTACCGCACGATCGACGACCTCGAGGCGATTCGCGACGCAGCTAGAGGCACGAAGCGCGCGGCCGTGATCGGCGGAGGTTTGCTCGGGCTCGAAGCAGCAAAGGCGCTGCTCTCGCTCGGGCTCGAGACGCATGTGATCGAATTCGCGCCGCGGCTGATGCCGCTCCAGGTCGACGAAGTGGGTGCGAACGTGCTGCGCGCGCGAATCGAGGAGCTCGGCGTGCGGGTGCACGTCAATACCTCGACGCGCGAAATCGCGGCCGCTGAAGACGGCCGTGTTTCGCTGCTGCGCTTCGCCGACGGCAGCGAGCTGCCCGTCGAAATGGTGGTATTTTCCGCGGGGATTCGCCCGCGCGACGAACTCGCGCGGAAAAGTGGTTTGAAGCTCGGCGAGCGCGGCGGCGTCGCGATCGACGGCACTTGCCGCAGCAGCGATCCGCGCATCTTCGCCATCGGTGAGTGCGCGGTGTTCGACGGCAAGAGCTACGGCCTGGTCGCGCCAGGCTATCGCATGGCGGATGTCGCTGCAGCCACGCTCGCTGGCGAGGACCACGTCTTCAACGGCTTCGACATGAGCACGAAGTTGAAATTGCTCGGCGTCGACGTCGGCAGTTTCGGTGACGCGTTCGCGGCTACGCCGGGCGCGCAAGTGATCAGCATCTTCGACGGCGCATCCTCGCTCTACAAGAAGCTCGTCGTTTCGGCGGACAAAACCAAACTGCTCGGCGGCGTCTTGGTCGGCGACGCTTCGGCGTACAGCCAATTGCTCGCGCACGTACAGACCGGCATGAAGTTGCCGGAACATCCCGAAGAGCTCGTGCTGTCGCCGCGTGACGGCGGAAAAGCAGGCTTCGGGGTCGACGCGTTGCCGGATGCGGCGATGATTTGTTCCTGCCACAACGTGGACAAGGGCCAAATCTGTGGCGCCATCCGCGATCACAAGATTGCGGCGATTTCCGGCGTGAAATCGTGCACCAAGGCGGGCACCGGTTGTGGGTCTTGTGTGTCGCTCGTGGATCAACTCCTCAAGCACGAGCTCAAGCGCGCCGGCATCGCCGTGAACAACCATTTGTGCGAACACTTTCCGCATAGCCGGCAAGAGCTCGCTCACCTCGTGCGCATTCACGAGCTTCATTCGTTCGACGAGCTGATCGAGCGACACGGCCGTGGCCAGGGTTGCGAGGTCTGTAAGCCGGCGGTCGGCTCGATCTTGGCTTCGACCTGGAACGAGTACGTGCTTCGCCGCGAACACGTTGGTTTGCAAGACACGAACGATCGCCACCTCGCGAACATTCAGAAGGACGGCACCTATTCCGTCGTGCCTCGATTGGCCGGGGGCGAAGTGACGCCGGATCAGCTGATCGTCCTCGGGCAGGTCGCGAAGAAATACGGCCTTTACACCAAAGTGACGGGTGGACAGCGGATCGACATGTTCGGCGCGCGGCTCGATCAGTTACCTGCGATTTGGGACGATCTCGTCGCGGCCGGGTTCGAGTCGGGACACGCTTACGGCAAGGCGCTCCGCACCGTGAAATCATGCGTGGGGAGCACCTGGTGCCGCTACGGCGTACAGGACTCGGTGGGCGCGGCCGTGCGGATCGAGAATCGCTACAAGGGGCTCCGCGCTCCCCACAAAATCAAGGGCGCAGTTTCCGGCTGCGCGCGCGAGTGCGCGGAAGCGCAAGGCAAAGACTTCGGCGTGATCGCGACCGAACGCGGTTACAACCTGTACGTCTGCGGCAACGGCGGGATGAAACCGCAACACGCCGTCCTACTCGCCACCGACATCGACGAAGAAACGCTGGTGCGTTACCTGGATCGATTCTTGATGTTCTACGTGCGGACGGCGGATCGCTTGCAGCGCACGGCGTCTTGGCTCAACAATCTCGAAGGCGGCATCGAGTATCTGAAGGCAGTCGTGATCGAGGATAGCCTCGGGATCTGCGTCGAGCTCGAAGCGGATATGGCGCGCATCGTCGGCAGCTATCGCTGCGAGTGGAAGACGACGCTCGAAAATCCCAAGAAATTGCGGCTATTTCGGCCGTTCATCAACTCGGATGAGCCCGATCCGAGCATCCTGTTCGTGAGCGAGCGGGCGCAGCATCGGCCCGCGTCGCCGGCCGAGAAGCGAAATTTACTCGAAACCAAAAAGATCCGTTTGCCGGTGTATTCGGCGTGAGGTGAAGCCATGAGCATGTCGATGCAAGAGTTGACTCCGCGCGAGACGAGCGCCGAGAGCGCTACCTGGCGCGATATCTGCCCGGTCGACCACGTGCTGCCGGGCACGGGCGCGGCCGCGCTCGTGGACGGCGAACAGATCGCGATCATTCGCACTGCGGACGGCATGATCGCCGCGCTTTCGAATTTCGATCCGTTCAGCGAGGCGTACGTGATCGCGCGCGGCATCGTCGGAGATCGCGCGGGTGTGCCGAAGATCGCGTCCCCGATTTACAAACAGAGCTTCGACCTTCGTACGGGTGAATGCTTGGACGAGCCGCGGGTGCGGCTTTTAGTTTACCCGGTTCGCGTTACGGCCGGCAAAATCCAAGTCGCGCTGCCCGCGCGCGCGCCGTGAACGTTGGCGAAATGAGCCGCAGCTTGAACCCCCACAAAAAAAAGCTCGCCATCATCGGCAACGGCATGGGCACCTGCCGCTTGCTCGACGAGCTCGTGCTGCGTGGCGCCACGAGTCGCTATGAGATCAACGTGTTCGGGGAAGAGCGTGGCGGCGCGTACAACCGAATCCAACTCGGTAAAGTGCTGGCCGGCGAAGCGCCGGATTCGATCGTCACGAAGACGCCCGAGTGGTACGACGCGCACGGCATTCGCTTGACGGACGAAACGCGCGTCGTGCGCGTGGACACGCTACGCAAGTTGGTTGAAACGGCGGACGGCCAAAGTCGCAAATACGATTTGGCAATTTTCGCGACTGGCAGCCAGCCGCTGGTGCCGCCGCTCGAGGGCATGCACGGTGAGGACGGTGAGCTCCGCTCGGGCGTGTTCGTGTATCGCACGGTGGCTGATTGCATTCGCATGCGCGACTACGCGCGCGCGGGGGACGGCGCAGTAGTGCTCGGCGGCGGCTTGCTCGGGCTGGAAGCGGCAAAAGTTTTGAGCGACATGGGGCTGCACGTGACGGTGGTGCAGGGCGCAAAGATCCTGATGAACACCCAGCTCGACGAAATCGGAGGAGAAATGCTGGCGCGGCAGATCGATCGCGCGGGCATTTTCACGCGTTTTGGCCGCACTGCAGAGGCAATTTACGGCGAAGAGCGCGTCACCGGCGTGGTGCTCGACGACGGCACGACGCTCTCAGCGGACATGGTCGTGCTGGCGTGCGGCGTGCGTCCGCGTGTCGACACCGCGCGCGCTTCGGGTTTGCCGGTGAACAAGGGCATCGTCGTGAACGATACGCTCGCGACCGAAGTGCCTGGCGTGTACGCATTCGGTGAATGCGCCGAGCACCGCGGCAAGACCTACGGCATCGTCGCGCCGGTGTGGGAGCAGGCCGTCGTGCTCGCGGACGTACTCTGCGGCACCAAACCGCAGGAACGTTACGGTGGCTCGAAGCTTTACACGCGGCTCAAAGTGGCCGGCGTCGAAGTCGCGGCGATGGGCACGCTCGAACCCGAGCACGAAACGGATCAAGTCGTGCAAATCGTGGAAGAGCGGCGAGACTCGTATCGCAAATTGATCATCCGCGACGAGCGGCTCGTGGGTGCGATGCTGGTCGGCAACACGTCGGCCACCGCGACGCTCGTGCAGCTCTTCGACCGCGGCGACAAGGTTCCGGAGGATCCGCTCGAGCTCTTGTGTCAGCTGCGCCCGGCCGCGCCGAGTAGCGAGCGCGTCGTCTGCAATTGCAACAAGGTGAGCGAAGGCACGCTGTGCGACGCGATCGCCGCGGGCGCCGACTCCGTGGCCGCTTTGTGCGAGGCCACGCGGGCTGGCACTGGCTGCGGCTCCTGTAGAGGAGAGCTGGCGCAATTGCTGGCGGCACAGCCCAAGA
>DASYCL010000833.1:0-4953 GCA_036500245.1 Polyangiaceae bacterium
GCTGATCTCCGAGCTCCTTCATGAATTTGTCGACGACCCGCACCATGACCGCCGGTGACAATGGATCGAAGGCGATGCGCGCGTCCAAGCGGTTGCGGAATTCGGGGCTGAACGTATTCCGCAGCGCGACCGACTCGTTGCCCTGCGCGTCGCGATTGCCGAAGCCCATCACGCCGCGCGAAAGATCTTGCGCGCCGACGTTGCTCGTCATGATCACGACGACGTGCCGGAAATCCGCTTGCTTGCCGTTGTTGTCGGTCAGCGTGCCGTGGTCCATCACCTGCAAGAGCACGTTGAATACGTCGGGGTGCGCTTTTTCGATTTCATCGAGCAAGAGCACGCAGTGCGGCGTCTTCGCGACTGCTTCGGTGAGGAGTCCTCCGCGGTCGTAACCGACGTAACCGGGCGGCGCTCCGATCAAGCGCGATACGGTGTGCCGCTCCATGTATTCACTCATGTCGAAGCGAATCAGCTCGATGCCGAGCGTTTTAGCGAGTTGTCGCGCGGCTTCGGTTTTGCCGACACCGGTCGGGCCGGTGAACAGATACGAGCCGATCGGCTTTTCCTTGGGCCGCAAGCCAGCGCGTGACAGCTTGATCGCTGAAGCGAGCTCGGCGAGCGCGCGATCCTGACCAAAAACAGCCTTCTGCAGATCTGCTTCCAGACTCTTGAGCGCACTCTTGTCGTCCGCGTTGACTTGGCGCGGCGGAATTTGGGCCATGCGCGCGAGCACGGCTTCGATCCGGTGCAGGTCCACCGTGAACGGCTCTTCGCCGGCCTTGCCTTCGAGCTTCGCGTCCGCGCCGCCTTCGTCGAGCAAGTCGATGGCTTTGTCCGGCATCTTCTTGTCGCGGAGATGGCGGTCGGCGAGGTTTGCCGCGGCTTCGATCGCTTCTTCCGTGTAGTGCACGGCGTGGAACTCTTCGTAGCGCGGACGGAGACCTTTCAAGATTTGAATGGTCTCGGCGAGGCTCGGCTCGAGCACGTCGATCTTTTGGAAGCGACGCGCGAGCGCGCGGTCGCGCTCGAAATGCGAGCGGAACTCCTCGAACGTCGTCGCGCCGATGCAGCGCAGTTTGCCGTTGGAGAGCGCAGGTTTGAGCAGGTTTGCGGCATCCAAAGTGCCGCCGCTCGCCGCGCCGGCGCCGACCATGGTGTGGATCTCGTCGACGAACAAGACCGCACCCGGCAGCCCTTCGAGCTGCTTCAACACCGCTTTGACGCGATTTTCGAAATCACCGCGGAAGCGCGTGCCGGCCACGAGCGCGCCCATATCGAGCGCATAGATCACGACTTGTTCGAGCGGAGCAGGCACCTCTTTGGCGACGATCTTCGCGGCTAAGCCTTCGACGATGGCCGTCTTGCCTACGCCAGCGTCGCCGACGAACATCGGATTGTTCTTGCGGCGGCGGCAGAGGACCTGAATCGCTCGGCGGAGTTCCTTTTCGCGCCCGACCAAGGGTTCGATGTTGCCGGCTTTGGCTTGCTCGTTCAGGTTGATCGCGAATTTGGCGAGCGCATCCGCGGGCGGCGCGCCTTCGCCTTCTTCATCACCATCCCCCCCGTGCTCGCCCGAACTGAGTGCGTCTTCGTCTTCGCCGTCTTTGGCCACGCCGTGCGAAACGAAATTCACGAGATCGTAGCGGGTGAGGCCGGCATCGGTGAGCGCCGCGACAGCGGGCGAGTCGAGCTCGCTGAAAATCGCGATCAAGACGTTGTGCCCCTTGAGCTCTTCTTTGCCGCTGTTCTGCACGTTGAACGCGGCGCGCTGGAGCACGCGCTGAAACCCACGTGAAGCGCTCAAGTCGAGCTCTTCGGGCTCGGGTACGCGCGTCACTTCCTCGCTCAAAAATCGATCGAGCGCACGCTTCAGCTTTTCGACATCTCCGCCGGCTTTTTGGGCGACGCGCGCGGTTGGGGGATCTTGCAGCAAACCATAGAGCAAATGCTCCACGGTCATGACGTCATGACGACGCCGGAGCGCTTCGCTTTGCGCGAACGCGCAGGCAGTTTCGACTTCCGGACTGACTTTCACTCGGAGCCTCCGAACCCTTCTGGTTCAGCCGTGCATTTGAGCGGGTGACCGTGTTCCTTGGAGTAATCCATCACCAAGGATGCCTTGGTCTCTGCAATGTCGCGGCTGAAGGTGCCGGCGACACCCCAACCTTTGCGGTGGACCGCGAGCATGACGGCTGTCGCCGAACCCTCATCCAAATGAAAGAATTTCATCAGGACGTGGACCACGAACTCCATGGTCGTGTAGTCGTCGTTGTGAAACACCACGACGTAACGGCGCGGTCGCTTAAGCTTCGGTCGCTCGGCGATCGCGAGGCCGTCATCGCGCTCCGGGTTCGCTCGCTCGTTGGGCGGCATGAAGTATCCGAGTGAATCTGAGCACGCTCGCTTCAAATGTCGAGGGCTCGGCGCCGCCCGCGCGCGTGGACCTACAAAAAAGCGGACGCTGCGTGCACGACGGCCGTAGCGTCCCGCCAAAACTCCCTCGGATCGCCGGCCCGTCGATGGACACGGAGAGACGGAGCTCAGGTCGCGGTTTTGGCCGGGGCTTTGGGCTTCGCGGCTTCGGCGTTCTCACGCGCGCGCTTCAGTTCCCATTCGGCGTTCTTCTTGGCGCGGCGCTCGCGCTTTCGGCGGGCCGTGCGAGGGTCTTGCGGGCTTCCCATGGTGGGCGGCTTCGTAGCAGAGGTTTTTCGGGCTGTCCGCAACAAACGCGCGCTGTGCCCGAAGAAACCGCGGAAAACTCAAATCGTCCAGGTCTCACCGCTGCGGAGCAGCTGGTCGACATCCGGTTTGCCTTGCTTGAGCCCGGCGGCGAGGCGCTGCTCGTTGAGCGAGCCGTCGTAGGTCGGACGAGTTTCGGCGAACAACACGCCAAGTGCGACTGGGAAAGCTGGGTACGGCATGTGCGCCAGCATGTACGCGAGCGTCGGGTTCGTCTCGTCGTGAACCAAAATATCCGCTTCGGTCACGCCGTTCACGCCGATGGTCACGACTTCGAGTGAGAGCGTCCGGGCGTGGAGGACAATGCCCTTTTCGCGGTTCGCCCCGAAGATCAAAGGTTTGCCGTGCTCGACGCGGATTTGGCGCTCGGCTTTCTGGGCTTTCTCGGTGAAGGAGTCGAACGCGCCGTCGTTGAACACGTTGCAGTTTTGGTAAATCTCGATGAAGGCCGTGCCTGAGTGATGGGCGGCGCGTCGCAGCACGTCCCCCAAGTGTTGCGCTTCGACGTCCACCGAGCGCGCGACGAACGAGCCGTTCACGCCGAGCGCGACGCACGCGGGATCGACCGGCTGATCCGCGGAGCCGACAGGCGTACTCTTGGTGATTTTGCCGACCTCACTGGTCGGCGAATATTGACCTTTGGTCAGGCCGTAGATCCGATTGTTGAAGAGCAAGATCTTCACGTCGACGTTACGGCGCAGGCAGTGCATCAAGTGATTGCCGCCGATACTCAGGCCATCGCCGTCACCCGTCGCGAGCCACACGCTGAGCTTCGGGTTCGCGATCTTGATCCCGGTCGCGAACGCCGGTCCTCGGCCGTGGATCGTGTGAAAGCCATAGGTGTTCATGTAGTAGGGGAAACGGCTGCTGCAGCCGATGCCGCTCACCCACACCATTTGTTCGAGCGGAATACCGAGCTCCGGCATCACGCGCTGCACGTTCGCGAGGATCGAATAATCCCCGCAACCCGGGCACCAGCGCACGTCTTGGTCGGTCTCGAAATCTTTTTTGGTTAGCCGAGTCGGCTCCACGATATTCGACATGGCTCAGCTCTCCATCGTCTGGCGAATGCGCTCTTCGAGCTCGCTGATCTTGAACGGTTGACCTTGCACCTTCGGGAAGCTCTCCGCGGGCACCAGATACTGGCTGCGCACGAGCTTCACCAATTGCCCGAGGTTCAACTCGGGCACGAGCACGCGATCGAAGCGCTTCAGCACTTCGCCGAGATTGCGCGGCAGCGGGTTCAAGTAATGCACGTGCGCGTGCGACACGCTGAGCCCGCGCGTGCGACAACGCTGCACGGCTTCACGGATCGCGCCATAGGTCGAGCCCCAGCCGAGCACGAGCAGTTTGCCGCTCTCGTCGCCGACGTCGATCTTCTGCTCGGGCACGTCTTCGGCGATGCCGGCGATCTTTGCGGCGCGCGTCTGGCACATCAGCTCGTGATTCGCCGGCGCGTAGGAGATGTGCCCCGAGTTGTAGTCTTTCTCGAGCCCACCGATGCGATGCGTGAGGCCGGGCGTGCCGGGGATCGCCCAGTTTCGCGCGAGCGTTTTCGGATCGCGCAAAAACGGGTGAAAACCCTGCGGATCGGTGCGGAATTTGACCTCGATCCGCGGTAATTCATCGAGCTTTGGGATCAGCCACGGCTCGGTGCCGTTCGCAAGGTAGCCGTCGGTGAGCAAGATCACCGGCGTCATGTATTTGAGTGCCAAGCGCGCCGCTTCGATCGCCATGTAAAAACAATTGCCCGGCGTGGACGCAGCGATCACGCAGACGGGTGCTTCACTGTTGCGACCGTAAACGGCCTGGAGCAAATCGGCCTGTTCGGTCTTCGTCGGCAAACCGGTGCTCGGTCCGCCGCGCTGAATGTCTACGATCACGAGCGGCAGCTCGGTCGCGATGGCGAGGCCGATGCCTTCCATTTTCAGCGCCATGCCCGGACCGCTCGTCGTGGTGACGCCGATGTTGCCTGCATACGATGCGCCGATTGCGGCGCACACGGCCGCGATTTCGTCTTCGGCTTGCACGGTCGTGACGCCGAAATGTTTGTACTTGCTGAGCTCGTGCAGCACGTCGCTGGCGGGCGTGATCGGATACGCGCCGAGCAGCATCTCGAGGCCGGAGAGCTTGGTGGCGGCGAGCAAGCCCCAGGCGGTGGCGGTGTTGCCGCCGATGTTGCGATAGGTCCCGGGCTCCACGGTGGCCGCCGGC
>DASYCL010000834.1:0-11806 GCA_036500245.1 Polyangiaceae bacterium
CGGCGCAAATCGGACAGCGCGAGCGCGGACGGAATTTGCAGCGCTGCTTCCAAAATGAACATCGGCGTGCCACTGAGCGGCGCATAGGAAAGGCGCGATTCGAGCGACGCGACGTTCACGCCTCGGCCGGCGAGGACCGCCGCTACGCGCTGCACGATGCCCGGCCGGTCCACGCCCGTCACGCGAATTTGGTACGGCAAAAAGTCGCGCGCGGTCTGCGGCGAAGTCGGCTTGGTGAGCACGCGCAGGCCGAGTCGGTTGCCGAGCTCCGCCGCACTTTGCTCGACCGCTGCGACGGCTTTCGCTTCACCCGACACCAACATCAAGAGCGCAAACTCACCACCCAAAATGGCCATGCGGCTATCTTCGAGGTTCGCGCCCGCGGCGAGCACGAGCGATGAAATCTCGTTGACCAAGCCGGGCCGATCCGGACCGACGGCAGTGAGCACCAGATAGTTCTTTTCGGCCATGAAGCGATTCGTAGCCAAGGCCTGGCGGCAGAGCAAGCGCGGGCGCGTGGCAAGCGGGTGACGAATCAGCTCTTCACGCGCGCGATCAGCCGTTCGAACGAGGCCAGAAAGCGCCGCGCGTCGCCGGTTTTTTGAATCGCGCCGACCGCGCCGGTCGCGCTCAGTTTGCTCTGCAGCTCGCCCGCATCGAGCGACGAATACAAAATGATCGCGACGTCTTTGGTCGCGCGGCGCTTCTTCAGGAGCTGCGCCAAATCCACGCCCGTGAGCGCGGGCATATTCACGTCGAGCAGGATCACGTCGGGTTGAAACTCGGCCGTCCATTGCGAGGTGCCGAGCGCTTCTTCGCGCGTGTGCACGGTGTAGCCGGCGCCTTCCAAGCGCTCTCTCGTTACTTCGAGCACGATCGGGTCGTCGTCGACCACGAGCACGGTGCCGCGACTCATCATTCAGCTCCGGCCCGGCTCGCAAACGCAGTTCCACAATCGGCTTGGGCGAGCGGCGACGAAGCTCGGTAAATGAACGCTGCGGTGGACACTTCTCGGGGCTCGGCGAAATCGCGCTCTGGACTGTATGATCCAAAAACGACCGTGCGGCACGCAAAGATAAGCGTACGGCGCGGGGGATCGCCGCTCTTAGTTACTGAAACTATTGCCTTTTGACTCGTGCAGCGAACCGACACGCGGCCCAGCCAACGGGCCGCTTCGCTTTTCGCCTCGAACCGAAACACGCACACAGCGAGATTCCGCTCACACGCCGAGAAACGCGAAGAAGGCAGCCGCGGTCTCGGGTTTGTGGCCGCGTTTTTTGCGGGCCAGCTGTTCGGCGTTCCAGCTCGCTACCTTAGCCTGGTAGGCGCGCGTCGCGTCGTCGTGTTTTTGGTGGAGTGTGCGGATCTTTTCGAGGTCGTTCTCGCCGTCTAGCTCGTACTTGCAGTCCGTGGCTTGAATCAACGTGAGCCGGCGCAGCTTGCCCGAATCCGCGAAACTCGGGTCGAACGGAAAGATCCGGCAACCGAGCGGACGATGGTGATATATCGCGCAGCGGTTGTCCGAGCCGAGGTAGCGGCAGCCGCCGCCCTCGTGCCGCAGGACCATCACGCGCTTGCCTGGGCGCAAGATCACGAACGCCTCCGGCTCGTCGTCCATGTCGATGCCATTGCGATCGACCCAGCGTACGAGCTCTTTCGTGGCTTCGCCGGTGTGACGTGTGATGCGTTTGATGTCGACGTCCGTCAGCGGCAAGAGCGGATCTTTGCAGCAGTTGCCGCACTGTGTGCAGCGGAACTTGAGATACTTCTCGCCGGTCGACACTCGAGCGCGAACGCTATCAAAGACGCCCCCGCGGGTCGAGCGCTGCGGCTAATTGCTTTGGCAGGGCGGCATGCCGTCGAAGTCCGAGCCTTGCACGCAGAGTTGCTCGCGGCCTTGTCCGAAATAGTCCGAGTAAAATTGGGTGAAGCGATCCGCGTCGATGCAGTCGGCGCGCAAGGTGTGGCCCCACGCGCTCGCACCCCAGCGCACGTCGAGCAGTGGGTCAGGCGTCATCACGACGCGGCGCGGGGGATCACCGCCACACAGTGGATCGGCTGGCAGCGCGTCGATCAGAGCTTGAACTTGGGCCACTTCGTCGGGGCAGCCGTCCGCGCAGTTGTAGCTGAAGACGATCGCGCCGTGCTCGAGGTCATGCACCCAAAACCCACGTGGGACCGGGAACGAGTAGCTTTGGAACGCGGCCCAGATCGGATAGTGGTTGCCTCCCGCCGGCGGATTGTCCGGGTAGTCGAGCTCTGCGCACAGATCGACGTGCAGCGCGCTCAGGCCCGTCACCGTCTTGGCCTCGACGTTGCAGGCGCCGCCGGACAGCGCCATATCGGTCGCGGAAACGCTCGTGACTTCGGCGGAGCAATCCGCCGGCACGCAGGTGCTGACCACTCCGCCGTCGCTGCCGGGTAAGGCTTGCTGCTCCGTACTAGCGGAACAACCGAGCAAAAGGCTCGCCGAAGCGCCAATTGAGATAAGAGCTAGATCTCGAAGCAACACTGCGCGAAGAATAGCAGAGCGCGCGAGACCGAGTGTGAAGCGATCGACGAGCGAGAATTCATGCTGAAAGGTTCGTTCCAAACGAGATCGTGGCTGGCGCTCGCGCTGCTTTGCTCGAGCTCGGCGTGTACGATCGGACCCGAACCCGACTGGCGCCCGATGCCGCCCGCGCCCGCGCGCTCGGAGAAGCTCGCCGAGCGAACGCGCGAGCTTTATACCGCGCTCTCGCTCGGCCAAGTGGACCGCGCTTCGCTGCTCTATTCGCAAGAGCCGGGGCGCGTGTTCGTCGGTATTACGGGGAACGAATTCAAGACCGCATCCGAACCACGCGGCGTCGCGCTGGACGAGTTCTTCGTCGAGCCGGGCAGTCAGATCGTGCCGGGCGATTTGATTGCCATCGCCGATCGTGAAGGCGGCTGGGTCGTCGATCGTCCGACGGTGCGACTCAAGAACGGCACTGAGCTTCATATCCGGCTCACCTTGGTGTGGCGGGACGAATACGGGATTTGGAAGATCGTGCACTCGCATGCTTCTGTGGCGCGCTGAGGCGGGCTTGATTTTGTTTGGTTGTCTGATTCCCACTGTTGGCGGCCTTCTGACTTTTTGGCCCCTACGCGAATCAACGCTTGGCCGCTCACGCGTCGAGCCGCGCGACTGGCGCCTGTTCGGTCAGGTCTCTTTGGCTCCCGCCGCCATTCGAGAACCATGATCAGCCGAGCGAATCAGGAGCTTTGTTTTATTTCCGAGCATCCGGCCCGCACCCTTTGCGCGCGTTCGGGCGCGAAAGAGAGTGAATGTGACGAGCAGGCGAGATTTTTTGGTGCACCGGCGCCGCTCTCGAACCCGCAAAAAAACTCGGAGTACTCGGCGCACTTTGGCGCCTTGGCGGTGAACTCTCCGCAGCCGAACCGCGACGCCGAAGGCTGTGCCGAACCGCGCGCGCCGCGTGACCATCAAAAAATCCTGTGATTTCCCGAAGCGCGGGCACGCGCCGTAAAAACTGGTCTAAACTCGAGACTGAATGTCCCTCAAGATCGATCAGGACCATTCCCGGTTCCGCAATATCGTTCGCGGCAAGATCCGGCAGAACTTGCGGCGTTACATCTCGCAAGGCGAGATGCTCGGGCGGAAGGGCAAGGATCTGGTCTCGATTCCGATCCCGCAGATCGATATTCCGCGCTTCACGTTCGGCGACAAGCAAAAGGGCGGCGTCGGCCAAGGCAAGGGAGACGCGGGCGATCCGGTCGGCGGTGAAGAAGGCGAAGAAGGTCAAGACGGCACGGGCCAAGCCGGCAAAGACGCCGGCGATCACGTGCTCGAAGTCGACGTCACGCTCGACGAGCTGGCGGACATTTTGGGTGAGGAGCTCGAACTCCCGGCGATCGAAAACAAGGGCAAGAGCCGGATCATCGCAGCAAAGGATCGCTACACGGGGATTCGGCGAGTCGGACCCGAGTCACTGCGGCATTTCAAGCGCACGTACAAAGAGGCGCTCAGGCGCTCGATTTCAAGCGGCGCGTACAATCCAGATCGGCCGGTCATCGTCCCGCAAAAAGAGGACAAGCGTTTTCGGTCGTGGAAGGAAGATCACGAACCGGTTGCGAACGCCGTCATCTTGTACATGATGGACGTCTCCGGCTCGATGGGCGACGAGCAAAAAGAGATCGTGCGCATCGAGAGTTTTTGGATCGATACCTGGCTGCGCCGGCAATATCAGGGCCTCGAATCGCGTTACATCATTCACGACGCGGTCGCGCGCGAAGTCGATCGCGAAACGTTTTTCCGCACGCGCGAGTCCGGCGGCACGATGATTTCGAGCGCGTATCGCTTGTGCGCGCAGATCATCGACGAGCACTATCCGCCGGCGGAGTGGAACATTTATCCGTTTCATTTTTCCGACGGCGACAACTGGTCCATGGACGACACCCTCACCTGCATCGAGCTGATGAAGAAAGAAATCTTGCCGAAGGTGAACATGTTCGCCTACGGCCAGGTCGAGAGCCCGTACGGATCGGGCCAATTCGTCAAGGATTTGCGCGAGCATTTTGCCAGCGACGAGCGCGTGATCACGAGCGAGATCCGCGATCGCGACGCGGTCGTCGGCAGCATCAAAGAGTTTTTGGGCAAAGGAAAATAATGTCGCAGTTTGCAACGAACACGACGCTTCCGCGTTATCTTCGCGACGAACAAGACAAGATCGAAAAAATCGCGCGCGCGCACGGTTTGGATTTTTTTCCGGTCGTGTTCGAGATGCTGAGCTACGACCACATGAACGAAATCGCGGCCTACGGCGGTTTCCCGAATCGCTATCCGCACTGGCGCTTCGGCATGGAATACGAAAGGCTCAGTAAGAGCTACGAATACGGCCTCTCGAAGATCTACGAGATGGTGATCAACAACAATCCTTCGTACGCATATTTGCTCGAAGGCAATAGCCTCACCGATCAAAAGCTCGTGATGTGCCACGTGTTCGGGCACGTCGATTTTTTCAAGAACAACTTCGCGTTCCGCTCCACCGATTTGGACGCGGGCGAGCACATCGCCGATCCAATCGGCCGCCGGAAAGACGGCTACGACCCGAATCGACGCTGGGTCGACAAGATGGCCAATCACGGCTCGGCGGTGCGCCGGATCGTGGATCGCTACGGCATCCACAAGGTCGAAGAATTCATCGACGTCTGTTTGTCGCTCGAGAATTTGATCGATCCGTGGTCGCGCTTCGTCGTGCGCCGGCGCGAGTCACGGCCGGACGAAGAGCCCGAACAAGTCGAAGTGCCGCGCCTCCGTGCCAAGGACTACATGGAGGAATTCATCAATCCGAGCGAGTACATCGAGGAACAGAAGCGCAAAATCGAGGCCGAGCGCGAGCAAGAAAAAGGCAAATTCCCAGCCCAACGCGAGCAAGACGTACTGATGTTCTTGCTCGAGAACGCGCCGCTCGAGCGCTGGGAGCGCGCGATTTTGAGCATCATCCGTGAAGAAGGTTATTACTTCGTGCCGCAGATGCAGACCAAAATCATGAACGAGGGCTGGGCTTCTTACTGGCACTCGAAAATGATGACCCAAGACGTCTGCGATTGGAGCGAGATCGTCGACTACGCGGAGAACAACGCCGGCGTGATGGCGACGAGTGGCGGCCGTTTGAATCCGTACAAGCTCGGCGTCGAGCTGTTCAGGAACATCGAGGAGCGCTGGGACAAAGGCCAATTCGGTCAAGAATGGGAAGACTGCGACGATCTCGACGTGAAGAAGAATTGGGATCTGCGGCTCGGCCTCGGCAAACAAAAAGTCTTCGAAGTGCGTTCGCTCTACAACGACGTGACGTTCATCGACGAGTTTCTGACCCCGGAATTCGCGATGGAGAACAAAATGTTCACCTTCAATTGGTCGAACCGGAACGAGCGCTACGAGATCGATACGCGCGAATTTCAGGCCGTGAAAGAGAAGCTGCTTTCGCAGCTCACGAACTTCGGCAATCCGTTCATCTACGTCGAAGACGCGAACTACGAAAACCGCGGCGAGCTCTTGCTGGTGCACGAGCATCGCGGCGTCGATCTCAGAAGCGACTATGCGCGCGAGACGATGTCGAGCTTGGTTCGAATTTGGAAGCGCCCAGTCTCGCTGGCGACGCAAATCGACGGTAAAAAGGCGCTCCTGCGCTTCGACGGCAAAGAGCACGGCGTGCGTCACGACGCGCCTTGAGCGCCGCATGAGCTCCCGCCTCAATCGCTACTTCGCGCTCGCGCTCTTCGGCATACCGAGTCTGCTCGGCTGCGCTCGGGCCGCGCAGGGCCCGAGCACACCGAGTGCCGTCGCTTCCACGCCCGCGCCGGCTGCGAGCGCGACGCCGAATACTACGCCCAGCACAGCCAACCCGAAGACGCTCGCCGGCGCGCCTGCCTGCGCCGCCGCGAGCGCAAACGACAGCTGTAAGGACGTCAAGCCGCCGCCCGCAGCGGTCACGGCGAACGCCGAGCCCGCGCCGACCGCGCCGAGCGCGCCGCCAGCACCACCGCAAAAACCGCCGCAAAACGGCCTCGCGCGCGGCACAGGCGATGCGAGCGACGGTGAGCTATTGGCGGGCGATCGCGCCTTCGAGAACGACGATCTCGTCGCTGCCAAGACGCATTACGACAAAGCCCAAAAGCTCGCGCCGAAGGATCCCGCGCCGCTGGTCGGCGCGGCGCGCGTGACGCTCGCGGACAGCAATGTGCCGACCGATTTCGCCGCGGCACCGAAGAATCCGCAAATCACGGCGCTGGTCAAAAAGATCGATGCGGCGCTGAAGCTCGATCAAAACTACGCGCCAGCGTACGTCGAGCGCGGCCGGCTGTTGCTCATTCTCGGCAATGCGCCGGAAGCGCTCGCAGCGCTCGACCGCGCGACGCACCTCGCGCCGGACGACGCCGAGACTCAATCGGCGCTCGGCGTGGCCTTGCTCGCGACCGGTAAGGGCGCCGAAGCTTTGACGCGCCTCCGCCGCGCGAGCGAGCTCGATCCGAATAGCTCCGATCGCCTGACCAACCTCGGCACCGCGTATTTGATCGAAGGCGACGTGCAGCAAGCGGTGCGCGCGTTCTCGCGCGCGAGCGAGCTCTCGCCGAACGACGCGCGCGTGCACGGCGATCTCGGGACGGCCTATCTCGCGCTCAATCAGCCGGCAAAAGCGCTACCGGAGCTCGATCGCGCGGTCGAGCTCGCGCCCGATCACGCGACCTACGTCTCGAATCTCGCGTACGCCTATTTCCTCGCAGGTAAGCTGGACGAAGCAATCGCGACCGCGACCAAAGCCAGCTCGCTCGATCCGAAGCTCGGCTCCGCTTGGATCAATCTCGGCACCGCGCTCGCAAAAAAAGGCGATTTGGCGGCCGCCGAGCGCGCCTATCAGCGCGCGCTCAGCCTGGATCCGAGCGATCCACGCGCCAAGGCCAACCTCGAAGAACTAAACGAGATGAAGCGCGCGAAATCCGGCGGCAAGAGCCCAGGCGCCGCGCACAAGAGCGACGCGAAGTAGGTTTCGGCGCGCGCTACTCGCCGCCCATCGCGGCGACGTAATTTTCGATCACGGCCTGATGATCCGGCGCGAGCGCGGCGAATTCGAGACCGACCGCTCCGGTGCCGCGCGCCATTTTTACCCAGCGAGCGGTTGCCGGCACTTCGAGCAGCTTGCCGGTGATCGGCAACGCGAAGCGCACTTTCACCTTCTCCTCTTGGGCAAACGCTTGCGGCGCGAGCACCAGCAGGCCGCCGATCGAGATATCTTCGCTGCGGCCGTCGAGCGTGCCGCCATTGGCCAGGAAAATACGCGCCGGCGTGACGTAGGGCGCGCGCGCAAAACGACGTCGCGTCGCGGGCTGCGCGGCTTGAGCGGGCAAGGCTGGCGGCAAAGCCGCTCCCGCGATCGACGGCATGCCGGCCGACGCGGGACGAGGCGGCACTCGCGCCGGCGCGGGCAGCACCGCACCGCGCTGGCTGACCGGGATTGGCGGCGGCACCGGCACGCGAATGCCGAGTAGGCTCGTGGTTTCGCCGCTCGTGATTTGACTCAGTGCTTCGGCGAACGCGCGCACGTTCGGATAGCGATCGGCGGGATCGCGCGCCAGCGCTTTGGCGATCACTTTCTCCAAATCAGGCGGCACTTCGGGGCAGCGTTTGCACAACGAAGGCAACGGTTCGGTCGACACCTTGAGCAGTACTTCGCCGAAATTGCCCTCGAACGGCACGACGCTGGCCAAAGCCTCGTACAGCGTGATGCCGAGCGCGTAGACGTCACAGCGCGCATCCACTTGGTCGGTCGCGAGCAATTGTTCCGGAGCCATGTACTCCGGTGTCCCGATTACCGCGCCTTTTTGCGTGAGTTTGCGGTCTTGATCGTACAGATGCGCGATGCCGAAATCGAAGATCTTAGCCACTTCGCGGCCCGCGTCGTTGCGCGAGATGAAGACGTTGCTGGGCTTGATGTCGCGATGGAAGATGCCGTGCGCGTGCGCGGCGCCGAGCGCATCGCACAGCTGCATGCCGACGTTGATCGCGTCCGCCACACCGACACGGCGCCGCACCGCCAAGATGCCTTCGAGCGTGCGCCCTTCGAGCAGCTCCATCACCAGATACGGCGTGCCGTCTTCGGTCTCGCCTGCGTCGAGCCCTTGCACGATGCCTGGATGACGCGCAACGCTGAGCGCGCGCGCCTCGAGCAACAAGCGCGTGCGGGACTCCGAAGTTTCGGCTTGCTCTTCGATCAGGAGTTTGATCGCGACCGAGCGCGTCGTGTAAAGGTGCTCGGCCTCGAACACCGCGCCTGCACCGCCGCGCGCGATCTCGCGCTTCAAGCGGTAACGCCGGTCAACGACCGAACCCACGTCGAGCGGCACACGCTCCGCAACGTTTCTCGCACCGTGGCTGCGCATTCTCTATTCGATACGGTCGGGACGCCCTGACCTTGAGTGTGCGCCGAAAAATCGCGAACGGCAGCCGAAATCGGCTGCGCGCAATGCGCGGAGTACTTCAGCCTACACGAAGCCTAGGCCAGTTTTGGCCCGGCCCCAAACGCTACTCGCCGACGTGAATGCGCTCGGTGCCGTTCGAGGGCGTGAACGGCAGCTCGCCCTCGCGCACGCGCACCAACGCCGGATTCTCGGACACCAAACGGCCGGTGAAGGCGTGCAGCGCAAACTGCGTGCCCGCGTCGTTCGCGTCGAAACGCGCATGCACCAAATAAAGACCGGGCCGCGCGAACGAATGCGCCGGGCACATTTCGATCAAACGGCTCACGGCGGAGAACTTCGCCCCAGGGCGCAACGTCTGAAACGCGGAGCGATCGGGCGAGCGCAAATCCGGCTCGGGATCGCATTCGAACACACCGTCCGGCCCGCTCACTTCGTAGGTGACGAGCTCGCGCCGGAAATACAAATCTTGTTTCTGCTTGCCGTGATTGGCGATCGTCGCGGTTGCGACCGCTGCACCTTCGTCGCGCGCGTCCCCACCCGTGATCGAAAACACGAGCCCGGAGGGATCCGGTATCTCTGCCGGCGCAGCATGCTCGTTCTTCGCGAAATCGGAACCGAGCGTAATCGCGCTGCCGGCGAGCTCTTTTACGCGCCGATCGCTCGCCTCTTCCTTCGCTGGCAATGAACCTTTCGCTTCCACGGGCTCCGCAACGAACGGTTCGTGCTGATCGCCAGGCTTTTCCTGGCGCTTGCCACCCTGCCAGCTGAGCTTCCTTTTCGGCGCCCAGCCGAGCTTGGGCTCGACGCGCGCGCCTTCGATCAGCGGTGCCGGAGTCTTCCCGAGGCAATACAAGCGCGGATCGAAAGTCGCGACTAGGCCTTCTCCAGGTTCTAACTTTTGCGCGAGCGCCGGATCGACCGAGCTTGGTACGACATCCGCTGGCAAACGACAGACGATCGCTTTTTTTGGCTTTTGATTGGGTTTAGCCTTGGGGTCCGCGGGCGGCGTGATTTCGAGCGTGAGCAGGCGCGCATCGAAATCGATCTGCGCCGCTTCCGTACCGCGATTCACGACTGCAAACCCCCACGGCAATTCCGAACCGAGCTCCACGATCTCGAAGCGCAGTCCGAGCGGCGCGCTGCCACTCGCCTCACCCGTCTTTTCGAGCAAGGCGCGCGACACCGCGGGATCGACCACCGGCGGCCGTTCGACCTCGGCACCGCTTGCGCCGGCCTCGCCCATGCCGTCGTTTCCTGAATCACGCGTCCCGCCGTCGATGTTCGCGGAGGGCGCGCTCGCGTCGTCATCGATGCTGGCGCCCACGACGACGTTCTTGTTGCCACCCGCGCAGCCGAACCAAAAAAGCGGAAGCAAACAAGAGCTCAAAACGAGCGATAGCCTCGCGGCACGCATGCGGGCGGCGTAACATATCCCCCGTGCGCGGCCTATACCCGATCGTCGATGTCGACAGCCTAAAAGAGCTCGGAGCGGCGCCGCACGCCGTGATCGATTTCGCGGATCGCGTGCTCCGAGTGCGGCCCCCGCTGCTCCAACTGCGCGCCAAACACAGCGGCGCAAAAGACACGCTCAAGCTCCTGCGCGCGCTCCGGCCGCTCTGCACACGCGCGGGCTCGCGGCTGATTGCCAACGATCGCCCAGATCTCGCCGTGCTCGCCCAATGCGACGGCGTGCACGTCGGGCAAGATGATTTCCCGCTCGCGCTGGTCCGCCAAATCGCACCCGGCTTGCTCGTCGGTGTCTCGACGCACAACCTGGCGCAGCTCAGCGAAGCTTTGGCGGAGAAGCCAGACTACGTCGCGTTTGGCCCAGTGTTCAGCACGAGTTCGAAAGCACGACCAGATCCTTCGGTGGGTGTAGCGGGGCTCGCTGCAGCTCACAACGCCGCGCGCGCTGCAGGCATTCCGCTGGTAGCAATCGGCGGGATCAATTTGGCGCGCGCGCCGGAAGTCGCGCCGCATTGTGACCTCGCCGCGGTGATCGCGGCTTTGCTGCCCAATCCAAAATCTCTCGAGGGTGTCAGCGAGAGCGCGCGTGCTCTCGCCGTCGCGTTCGGCGGCGCATAGCTAGAATCAGATCTGACCGTTCATCACATTCTCCCTCTTTCGCGCCGGGGCGCGCGCGAAGGCTGGCAGCCGCATGCCCGGAAATAAGACAAAGCCAGCAGGTTCGCCCGGCTGATCACGGTTTTCGAAGGAGAGGCGGCCACGTTAGAACTGACCGAACAGGCGCAAGTTGCGTCGATTGACGCGCGAGTGGCTGAGCGCCGTGCCAGCGCAGGGCCAAGAACATCCCCCCCGAAATCAACCCGCGGCTTGAATCAAATCTGGCGCATGCGATAAATCATCGCTTCGAGCGCGAGCGCAGGCGACACGTTGCGCTCGACGTCGCGTAGCGCGGAGAGCACGACTTCGTGCTGCAACGCGCAGTGCTCCGCGCGCTGTAAATCCGACTCCGCCGCTTTGCGCCCCGCGAGCGCGAGTGTCTGCGCGAAGTACGCGAGTAGCCCGCGTAGGCGATCGCGTTCGCGGCGTGCTTCGGCGAATTTCACGGCTGGCGCGAGGTCGCGGGCGGCGATCGCTGCCTGCGCGGCAGAGACGAAGTCGTCTCGTTCTTTGACGGCGTCCTCGGACGCGAGCTCGAGCGCCAGCGCGACGCTGCCCTGCGCGAGCGGCGCGACTTTCGAATCGAGCCCCTTCGACTGCAGGATTTGCGCGACCAATGCATCCGACAGCGGCGAAAAGCGCACCGGCAGTGTGCGCGAGCGAATCGTGTCGAGCAAGCGGTTCGGCCTGCTGGTGAGCAAAATGAAGTAAGTGCTCGGCCCCG
>DASYCL010000835.1:0-1545 GCA_036500245.1 Polyangiaceae bacterium
CTCACGCTGCGCTCCTCGCAGGTCGGCACGGTGAGCCCGCACGCGCGCCGCCGCTTCGACCATCGCGCGCGCCTCGAGCTGGCGCTGAAACTCTGTTCCGACGCGCGCCTCGGCACGCTGATCGAGGCCGAGAGCCCATTCGAAGACTTGCCGAGTGTGCTGAAAAAGCTGGCCGAGCCCGCTAGAAGTGCGCTCTGCCATCGGCTTCGCTACGATGGCTGAAGGGAGCTTACGATGTATACCGTCTCCGTCCGCGGCCACATGATGATTGCGCACAGCTTCAAGGGCGAGCTGTTCGGCCCAGCGCAGCGCTTGCACGGCGCCACTTACGTCGTTGACGTCGAGTTCCGTCGTGCCGAGCTCGGACACGAAGGCGTAGTCGTCGACATCGGCCGCGCGATGCAGGCGCTCGCTGCGATTTTGGAAGAGCTCAATTTTCGAAATCTCGACGAAGTGCCCGCGTTCGCCAATCAAAACACGACCACCGAGTTTCTCTCTCGCGCGATCTTCGATCGCGTGCTCGAAAAGATCGACGGCGGCGCGCTCGGTCCGGGCGCGGATCGTTTGGATTCGATCCGCGTGACGCTGCACGAATCACACGTTGCATCGGCGTCGTACGAAGGTTCGCTGAGCCTCGTGCACTCGTGAACCGAGAGCGACGGCGCGCGTTCGCGTCGCTTCGCGTCGCCTGGGGCGCCGGGGTCAGCGTACTGGTTTTTTGGCTGATTTTGCGCTTCATCGTGAAGAACGGCGCGGCGCCAACCGCGCTCGTTCCAGGCTGGGCGCTCGCCGCGATCCTGCTCACCATGCTGCAAATCGCGATCGTGGCGGCGCGCTGGGCATTCTTCACCCGACAATTCGGCGCGCCGCTCGACTACCGCTCGGCGCTCGGCGCCTACTATGTCTCGGTGTTTCTCAATCAGGTCTTGCCCCTCGGCATGATCGGGGACGCGGCGCGCGGCTTTTGGCACGCACGAAAACTGAGCGGAAACCGCGAACAGCGGCCCGCGCTCGACGCGGCTACTGCGTTGATCTTGGATCGGGCTTCGGGGCAGCTCGTGTTGCTTGCCGTGGTGCTTTTGGTTTTACCGGCCTGGTGGCAGCCGCTCCACGCGGCACTTGCGCTGAACGAGCCCGCGAACGGCCGCCGCCTTGCGCTCGTCTTTGGATTACTGCTCGCGGCCCTGCTCGGCGTGCTGTTTTATTGGGGGCGCTCGTTCTGGCGCCGCACGGCGCGCGCTCGGCGTGCGTTCTTTCAGCCGAGAGCACTTGCCGTGCATGGCGCGTACTCGCTCGCTTCGCTGGTGCTGCTCGTCGCGGCTTTTGGCTGCTCGTCGCGAGCGCTCGGGTTTTCTTTTTCGTTCGCGCTCGCGTTGCGAGTCGTGCCGCTGGTGCTCGCAGCGGCGAGCTTGCCGTCATTCGCGTTCGGCACCGGGTCGCGCGAAGCTTCGGCGGCGGCGCTCTATCACCTGCTCGGTCTGCGCGCAGCTGACGGCGCTGCGATCGCGCTTGGCCTCGGTTTGTCGGGATTTGCGGCGAGCTTAC
>DASYCL010000836.1:0-12071 GCA_036500245.1 Polyangiaceae bacterium
TGCCTCCGGCTCGGCGCGCAGCGCGAGCGCGAACAGCGCCAGCGCGGCCGTGAGCGGCGCCACGTACGGCATGTCCGTCATGCTCTGGTGCGCGATCAAGTACCAATATGGCGCCGTCGTGAGCACGAGTCCGGACAAGAACCCGGCGCGCGCGCCGAACGTCTTCGCGACCGATTTGTACAGGATGTACGTCGCGAGCACCGTGAACAGAAAGATCGAAATGCGCGCGGCCCACTCGGGCGCGGGCAGCGCGCCGTTCGCCGCGCTGGCCAGCATTTGGTCCGGCATGTAGTGCACGCCGGTCAGCGAAAAGCTCAGCCCTTGCAGCCAAAAATCCAAAACCGGCTTCGACCAAAACCAGCCGTCTTGCGCCCACCAGAGCGAGAGCCAATCGTCGCGCGAGAGCATTTCGCGCGCGACTTCGCCGTAGTGCGCTTCCCAGGGATCGCTCAGCGAGTAACTGCCGAGAAACGGCAAATAGAGGAGAATGTTCGTGAGCACGAGCCAAAAGCCGTGTCGGCTCACGAGCGCGCGACTCTGCTCCCAAATGCCGAGCGCGACGCCCGCGCGGTAGAGCGCGAACAAGAGCCAGATCATACTGCCCGTGACGAGCACGCCGGAGCTCCACATCGGCCAGGGCAGCACGCCGCCGACAGCCAAGCGCAGCGAGACCACGAGCGCCACCGACGCGCCGGCAAGCTCGAGCCAGCGCGGTGTGAGCGCGCGCAAGCTGGGTGCGGCTCCGCTCGGGTCGTGCGCGTCGTCGAAGCTGCCGATCGCGTCGAGGATGGCGAAGCTCGCGAGCGCGAGCGCGACGAACCCGAGCGGCACGCTGAACGCAAAGTGCCGATCCGCCGCCATCAACGAAAATACCGGCAGGAGCGCGGCGAGGGCCCACAAATACCGCCGCGGTCGCGCGGGGTTGCCGGGCGGAGTGAGCGGCTCTCCGTCGTCGTCGTCTGGGGGCTGGCTCACGGTCGACGTCGCGTGAGCTTCGGCGGACGCGAGCTCGGTCTCGCTGCTCGTGGCGGCGGGCTCGTTCGCCGGTTCGGCTTCGGCGGGGGCTTCGTCGTCTGACCGCATGCGCGGCGCTGAGTCGTAGTGCTTCGCCCCGAAAGTAGCAAATCGCGGCGCTGCGGCCCTGAGCCCCTGGCTCGGCCTCCAGGCTTCGGCTCAGCCGGCGGCTACGACGCGATTTCGCCCGCCGTGCTTGGCGGCGTAGAGGCGCTTGTCCGCGGTGCTGACCAGCGCCTCCGGCGTCTTGTCCTCGAGTTCGGCGAAGGACGCGCAGCCGACGCTGACCGTGACCCTGAGCTCGCCGGAGTCGCTCGGCACGCGCAGCGCTTCGACGCGCTCGCGCAAACGTTCGCCCACCGAGCCTGCGCCCGCGCCGTCGATGCCGCGCAGGATCAATGCGAATTCTTCGCCGCCGTAACGGGCAAAGACGTCTTCGTTGCGCACCATCTTGCGAATGGTGTCGGCGAGCGCGACGAGCACTGCGTCCCCAGCGGGGTGCCCATAGGTGTCGTTCACTTTTTTGAAATGATCGACGTCGAAGAACGCGAGCGACACGTCCGTCTTGTGGCGGCGCGCGTAGGAGAGCTCGCTGCGGAGTTGAGTGTCGAAGTGTTCGCGGTTGTGCGCGCCGGTCAGCGCGTCCGTCACGCTCGCGTCGTAGAGTTGTTGGAGTAGGGCTTCTTGGCTCTCGTCCGTGACGGTGTAGCGGAACACTGCCGTCGGCCCGAACTGAATCACGTCCCCGTCTCGCAAAATCTGACGCGAGACGCGCTGGCCTTGCACGAACGTGCCGTTCGCCGAACCGGTGTCTTCGATCAGATACGCGGAACCCTCTTGGGAAATGCGCGCGTGTTTTCGGCTCACGCCGTCATCCCCGAGCCAGAGCTCGCAATCTTGACTGCGACCGATGCGAAATTGTTCCGGCGGCAAGCGCGACACGCGGCCGAGTTCGGCGCCTCTCACGCGCACGAGCAGGTGGCGATCCTTCGATTGCTTCTTCGGGCTCCGCAGCTCCGACAAACTGACGATCGCGGTTCGCTCGTCCGATTCCTCTTCGATGTACGGAGCCGGCTTTCTATCCTCGGACAACTCGCAACCCTCACGGTTAAGGTAACACGATTCTTCGCCTTTTGGGGCTGCTGACACCCGCTCTGGTTTCCAATCGCGTCATTTTTTTGGCGATCTTTTCTCGGGCTTTGCTCGGGTCGCGACGAACCAAGCTCCGAGGCACCGATACGGGCTGCGCTCGGTGGCCACGATTTTTTCCGGAACTTCCCGCGTACCGTCGCTGTCGATTTGGGCGACACCGAACGACACGTTGCCGGCGACTTTTCGCCGCGGACGCGCGCGCCATTGCTCGCGACCTCCACGCACGCTCGTTCGCGTGAACCATTCGGAGGATTACGTCCATGGCATCATTGCATCCCGAGCTTCATTCCATTCACCCACATCGCGCGCTGCCACTCTCGTTCGTGGCGCAAGCCGAGCCCGAGCCGCGAGCCGAACCCGACGCGCCGACGCACCTGTTGCTCAAGCGCGCGCCGCTCGCAGCCGGCGAGTTCGAACGCCCTGAGCTTTCGGCTCTGGAAGTGATGGGACTTTGGGGTTCGACGATTTTGTTCGCCACGCACTTGTCGCCGCTGCGCTCGTTCAAGATCGGCGAAAGTTCGAAGCATGCGCCGGTCGATTTCGAAATTTCGTCGCGCGATCTCGGCGGCGAACATTTCGAGCTGATCGAGCCTAGAAACGGCGTCGCGCAGGTCAATGTGCCGCACGGCGCGCGCTGCCTGGTCAAGCAATCCGACGCTCCTGCGTTTGCGCCGAGCGATGCGACGAGCATCGCGCTGCTTCCGGGAAGCATCGTGGAGCTCGCGCTCGGTCGCTTGAAGTTCCGCGTCGCGAACGTCGCGGCCGGCCAAGCTACGCCGCGCGCCGGCTTGCGAAGTGCAGAAAGTTCGGTGCTCGCCGCATTCGGCGCTAGCTTCGGAATTGCTGCTGCGCTCCTCGCCGCGTTCGCATTTTGGCTGCCCGCGCTCGACGCCACGGACGACGAAGAGCTCGATCACGATCGTCTGGTGATGATGCAGCAATACTTGAGCGCGAATGCCGAACGGAGTCGCGAAGAAACACCGAACAACAGCGAATCAGGCCAAAAAGATGCCGAGCGCGGCGCTCCCGCCGAAGCCGCGCAAGGCCGTATGGGCACGCTTGGCAAGCCGAATATGCAAACCACGAATCATCGCGCCGCGGTCGCCGGCGATTCGTCGCTCACCGAGTTGTCACGCGCGCGAGCAATCGAAGACGCGCGGCACTTCGGCATGATCGAGCTGCTCGGTACTTTGTCGAGTGCTGGTGGCGAGAGCTCGCCGTTCGCACGCGCCCCCGCCATTGGTTCCGCTTCGACCGACGCCGAGGGCAACATGTGGGGCGACACGATCGGCGAATCGGGCGGCAATGGTCTCGGGTTGAGCGGCCCCGACAACGGCGGCGGCGGACACGGGGACACCGTGGGCATGGGCGGCATCGGCACGTGCGGCACTGGAAACTGCGGTCCGAGCGGTTGGGGTCACGGCAATCACTTGGGCAGCGGCGAGCACAAGACGGCCGTTCCACATCTTGGTCGCGGCGGCGAAGTGATCACCAGCGGGCGCTTGCCGCCCGAAGTCGTGCAGCGCATCGTGCGCCAGAATTACGGCCGTTTCCGCATGTGTTACGAGCGCGGCCTCGGCTCGAATCCGAACCTCAGCGGCCGCGTCACGGCGCGCTTCGTGATTGGCCGCGAAGGCGCGGTAGCGAGTGTGCAAAACGGCGGCAGCGATTTGCCGGACGCGAGCGTCGTCTCCTGCGTGGTGCAAGCGTTTTACGGTTTGTCGTTTCCGACGCCCGAGAACGGGATCGTAACGGTCAGTTACCCAATCATGTTCAGCCCTGGCTGAGGCATGGATGCGGCTCTATTGATTTTTGCCATCAATTGTAGCGCGATCCACGAAGGCAGGGGTTGCCAAGTGCGGAGTGCTCGGTGTTAGCTTCGGCTCGCCGATGAGAAACCTCAAGACCACCTGCCTCGTCGCTGCTCTGTCGCTTGGAGTTTTGCCGCGCGTCGCGCACGCACAAGAGTGGACGCGCCAGAGCTTTTTGCTGCCGAAGGGTGGCTTCGAGATCACCGGCGCACCGGCTCGGCCGGACCTCTTGAACATCAACGTGTCGAAGAACTCGGTGTTCAAGCCGGTCAACATTCCGGCCGATTTTTTCTGGGGCGTGACCGACGACGTGATGCTCGGCATCACGCACGAGCGCGGACCAACCTTCAACACCGGCAACAATGACGGGAAGTTCCGTAATTTCTACAACGACGTTGGTTTCGGCGCCGTGATCTTTCTGGCCGGCGGCCGCAGCTACGAAGTCGATCTCGACACGGGCGTGCCGTTTCACAGCCTGAGTCCACAGCTTTGGGTGGGCGCGCGAGTCGGCGTGCTCGGTCGCGCGAACCTTTCGGACAGCGTCGCGCTGGTCTTCGATCCCGGTCTCTACTTCGGTCTGAATCACCGCAACGACGGCAACGGCGACGGCATCTTCCTTCCGATTTGGTTTTACTTTCAGCCGACCGAAATCATCGCGCCATTCGTCGGCACCGGCTTGAACGGTCCGCTCAAGCGCTTCGGTGACGGTTACGGCATTCCACTCGAGGGTGGCGTGCTGTTTAATGTCGGGCGCGGCGTGAACATCGGCGGCATGCTCGGTTTCCCGGATGCCTTCGGCAGAAACGGCACGCTCGACTCGCGCTACATTGGGTTCCTCGGTCAGTTCCGGTTTTAATGCGGCGCGGGTCAGCGCTTCGCGCCGCGTTTGCGCTTCTTTTGTTGGGGTTGCCTAGTTGCGCAAATCCCGCCAAATCTCAGGCGAACGCGGCGAGTACGGCCGCGCCCGCGGCGGCCAAAGCTCGCACCGAGAGCACACGCGAGCGGTTGGCCGCTGCGCTGCGCTCGATTCCTCGACCCGAGCCGGTGCTGTTTGCCTTGCCGGAGGACGCGCGCAAAGCGCTCGACAAGCGACTCGCGGGGCTCGACGCCGAACGCAAGCTCGCTGTGCACAGCGATCAAAGTCCACTCGTCGAAAACTTGCCGCTCTTGCACTTGGCTTCGGGCGGCACCTCGCCGCGCGCTTTCTACGTGCTCGCGACCACCTCGGCCGGCACCGAAGAATTGTCCGGCCTGCTCGGCGTCGAGCACGAAGCGGGCGGCACGACGCCGAGCGCCGCGCGTAGCGCGATCGTACGCGAGCTCGCGCGCCGCGCCGCGCTCGACTTCTTGCGCGATCGCGCCGCCGACGTGCTCGCGCCGGGCAAAGAGACGGCGCTTGCGTGCCGCTTGGTGGCGCGCGTCGCAGTGGCAGTTGGGCGCGACGATCTCGTGCTATTGGCGCGCGAGCTGCTCACTGAAATCGAGCCGAGCCTAGAAAATCAGCTGCAATTCGCCCAGGAACTGGCGCGCGCGGCGGATCCTGAGCGCGCTGCACGAGAGCTCGCGGCGGCGCGTGCGGACAAATCGCAGCCGCCGCCGGTGGACGAAGTGGCGCGCACCGAACGCATGATCGTCGCGGCAAAGTTCACGCGCGATCATCCAGCCGCGAACGACGCCGCGACGAAGCTCGCGCTCGCTCGCGCTTGGCTTCGGCTCGGGCGCTTCGACCAAGCGCGAGCGCTGCTCGAACCCGAGCTGACGAACGCGAAATCCGAGCTCGGGCTGGCCGCGGCGTATGCCGAAAGCTTGCTCGAAAATCCTGCGTGCCCCGAGTTGCCGCCAGACGTCGGCACGGCGGCGCTGTGCGCGGAATCCTTTCGCACTAGCGCGCGCGCGAAGGCTGCGCTCGCTCTCCTCGATTCGGCTTGGCAATCCGGCGCTGGTCGCGACGACGAAGCGATCGAAGTGTACACGGCGCTCGCGCTGATCGTGCCCTGGATGCACGAAACCGCGCCCGTGCTCGGACCGCGCGCGGCGAACAGCGGTGATGCGGCGCAAAGCGTCGCGATTTTACACGATAAAATCCAACAAATCGTCGCGATCGCGCCGCGGCTCGCCGGGCTCGCGCTGTTCGTCGATACGCTGCGCTTCGGCGGCGCGGTGAACCCGAACGACGCCGATGCGCGCTCACTCAGCGCGCGCGCGCTCGAGCTCGCGAAGTCGGATTCGAGTCGCTTCGCGCAGGCCGGCGTGTTCGCGGTGGCCGCGGCGCTCTCGCGCCGAGAAGATACTTCGCCCTTGGTCGACGCAGTGCCACTCGATAAAACAGAGTCGACGTTGCGCGTCCCGCGTGCGGCGCTCGAGGTTTGGACCGCTGCAAGCAGCGGCGCCAAGTCGCGCATGGATGCCGCGCGCGCCGAGCTCGCGCAGATCATGCTCGAAAGACGCGGCGAGTCGTTCGAACGCGCGCGACTGGTGCTCAGTGTGTCCGAAGCGGACGCGTTGCTCGATGGTTCGGAGCGCACGTATCGACTTTTGTCACGGGTATCCGGGCAGCTCTTGCAGGAAAACGCGCCGCCCGACTTGGCGTTTCGCGCCGTGCTCGACGCTTCGGGTGCGCTCGAGCGTGGTCATCGCGCGGACCGCGCGAAGGAAGTGTTGGCTGGCGCCGCAGCCGCGGAATTGCCGCCCGATTTCGAGCGCGCGCGCGAGTTGGTCGTGCTCGTGCGCGGCTACGAGCTCGTTTTGTCTGCGGCCAGCGCGGACGCGGCGGGGCTCGCTCACCTGCGCAGCGAATTGATGACGCTTCTACCGAAGTCCGCAGCTGGGAGCACCGCGGTCTGGTTCGAGCTCTGGAGTCGCGAACTCGAAGCGCGCGAAAAAGAACTCGGCTGCGAAAAGAAAAAACAGAGCCCGTGTCGCGAAGCGGACGCGCTCCGACGCACGCCGCGCAAAGCCTTGGACACGCGGCTCGGGCCTCTAGCAAGCGCGGTGCTGCTTCGGGGCGCGCTGCCCAGCGGGTCGTTCGACGCGGGCTTTCACTTCTCGGCCGAGTCGGGACTCGAGCCGTTCATTGTTTTCGATCCGGCGCTGCTCGCGATCGGGCTGCCGAAATACAGTGCGGACTGACGCGTCAGTGCAGCTCGTCGACGAGCTGTAAGCTCTCGTTCAAGTTGGCGGCTTCGCGCTCGAGCGTTTGCTTGAGTGTGGTCGCCTCAGCGACGACTTCGGGCGGCGCGCTTCGGCTGAAGCTCGGGTTTTTGAGCCGTTTCTCCAGAACTTCGACGTCCTTCTGAATTTTCTTCAGCTTGCGCTCGATGCGCTCTTTTTCCTTTTGCGGTTCGACCAGGCCGCGCAAATGCACGAGCACGTCGATGTTGCCGGCAACGCTCAGCACCGCGCCCTTCGGCCGTTCGCCCGCGGCGGACACCGCTGGCGCGCCGTCAGTGCGCACTAGGAATTCGATGAAGCGAGCTTGTTCTTCGAGCAACGAACGGAGTTTCGCGTCCGTCGAACGCAATTCGAGCTGCACGTGCGCGCTCGGTTTGATTTCATGCTCGCTGCGCACCGTGCGCGCGGCGCTGATCGCGGCCATCAGCGCCTCCATATCGCGCTCGGCGCCGAGATCCGCGCGGCCGTCGGCGGCCGTCGGGTATGGCGCGAGCGCGATCGATACTGGGCGCGACGCCGGTCGCGGAATGCGCTGCCACAGATCTTCGGTGATGAACGGCGCGTACGGATGCAGCGCGCGCAGTGCGGCTTCGAGTGTGTGCGCCAAAACTTGGCGCGTTTCGGCCTTTTCCTCGGAAGTTCCATGCGAAAATACGGGTTTCGCCATCTCCACGAACCAAGCGCAGAACTCGTCCCAGAAGAAGCGGTAGAGCGCGCCGGAGCCGTCATCCAGACGATAGGCGTCGATGCCCGCGGTGCTGGCCTCGACCGCGGTCGCGAGGCGCGACAGGATCCAGCGATTGACGAGCAGCTTCGGTGCAGGCACGCGCCCATCGACGTCGACGCTTTCGCCTTCCAGGTAGCCGAGCGAAAAACGGGTCGCGTTGTAGATCTTGTTGCAAAATTTGCGATAGCCGTCGACTCGTGCCGGTGAGAGCGCGATGCGCTTGGCTTGCGGTGAATAGCTCGAGAGCGTGAAGCGAAGGGCGTCCGCGCCGCTCGCTGAAAAGCCTTTGCCCATTTGCGCGGACGACGGATACGCCTTCTTGAACTTTGCGAGCGCCTCGGCGACCGGAGCATCCGGCATCGTCTTTTGCACGACCGCGGAGAAGTCCGCGCCGTAGACCAAGTCGACCGGGTCGAGCGTATTGCCCTTCAATTTGCCCATTTTATCGCCGGTTTCGTCGACGATCATGCCGTGGAGCAAGACGCGCTTGAAGGGCGGAGCGCCCATGAAGTGTATGCCCATCATCATCATGCGCGCGACCCAGAAGAAGAGAATGTCGTAGCCCGTCTCCATGTCGCTGGTCGGGTAGAAGCGTTCGAGCGCGGGTGTCTTATCCGGCCATCCGAGCGTCGAGAAGGGCCAGAGACCGCTCGAGAACCAGGTGTCGAGCACGTCCGGGTCTTGCGTGAGGTTGTTCTGGCCGCATTTCTCGCACGCGCTCGGCTGCTCTTCGCGCGTGACGGTGATGTACTCGCAATCCGCGCAGTGGAAGGCCGGGATTTGGTGTCCCCACCAGAGCTGGCGCGAGATGCACCAGTCTTGGATGTTGGTCATGAAGTGCTCGTAAGTTTTTTCCCACTCCGCCGGGATGATCTCGACGCGTTTTTCGCGCACGGCGGCGAGCGCGGGCTCGGCGAGCGGCTTCATGTTCACGAACCACTGAGTCGAGATCATCGGTTCGACCACGGTGTTCGAGCGGGTGCAGCGCGGGAGCTGCAATTTATGGGCTTTCGTGGCGCGCCCGAGCCCGGCTTCGGCGAGCGCTTTCTTCACCGCGCTGCGCGCTTGCTTGATGTTGAGGCCTTGAAACTGCGCGCAGAACTCGTTCAGCGTGCCGTCGAGGTTCAGGATGTTGATCTCTTCGAGTTGATGGCGCTTGCCGGTCGCGAAATCGTTGAAGTCGTGGCCCGGCGTGACTTTGACGGCGCCGGTGCCGAACGCCATATCGACGAGGATCGGATCGGTGATGATCGGGATTTCGCGATCCAGGAACGGATGTTTGAGCTTGCGGCCGTGGAGGTGCGTGTAACGCGGGTCGTCCGGGTGCACCGCGACGGCGGTGTCGCCGAGCATGGTTTCGGGGCGCGTCGTGGCCACGACGAGCTCGGTGGCGCCGTCTGCGGCGTCCGCATCGACGACTCGATACGCGAATTCGTAAAGCTCGCCGTTCGACTCTTCATTTTCGACTTCGACGTCGCTGAGCGCGGTGCGGCAATCGGTGCACCAGTTGATTAGGCGCGTGGCGCGGTAAATCAAGCCTTCTTCGTAGAGTCGCACGAAGGCTTCGCGCACCGCGCGTTGCAGCGGCGGATCCATGGTGAAGAGCGAGCGATCCCAATCCGCGGACGCGCCGAGGATCTTCATTTGCTCGGCGATGCGCCCGCCGCTTTGCGCTTTCCACTCCCACACACGCTCGACGAACTTCGCGCGCCCCAGATCGTGGCGCGATGTGCCTTCGCGTGCGAGCTGTCGCTCGACTACGAGTTGCGTCGCGATGCCGGCGTGATCGATGCCGGGTTGCCAGAGCGTGTTTCGGCCTTGCATGCGCTTGTGGCGGATCAAAACGTCTTCGAGCGTGACCACGAGTGCGTGGCCCATGTGCAAGGAGCCGGTGACGTTCGGCGGCGGGAGCGCAATCGCGTACGGCTCGCGTTGGTCCGCGGGATCCAGGTTCGCGCGAAAAACGCCGTGCTCGAGCCAGAACTTGTACCACTTCGGTTCTACATCCATCGGCTCGTAGGCTTTGGACAGCTCGCTCTTGTCGTCGCTTTGCTCGTCGCTCATGGCGGCGCGAACTTAGCAGAAAATCAGCCGCAAAGCGGGCGCGAGCGCGTGAAAGCCGGAGCGCGACGCCGAAGGCTGTGACGGCCAAAGGCGCGCCGCGTGACCATCAATAAAAAAATCTCGGCCGAGTCAGCCCTTGCTCCACGCGGCAGCAGAACGGTACGTCGCGAGGGCTTCACGCACGACTTCGAGCGCGCGGCCGCGACTGTACATGCCTTCGACGACGCTCATTTTTTGTTCGAGTGCTTTGTAGTCCTCGAAGAAGCGCTGAATCTCCATCGTGATGTGGTGCGGCAGCTCGTGCACGTCGTGCAAATGCGAAAACGCGGGATCGTCGACCGCGACGGCGATGATTTTGTCGTCGATGCCCTTGTCGTCGGTCATCGAGAAGCCGCCGATCGGGCGAGCGCGCACGATCGTGAGCGGCACGACCGGCTCTTGCATCAAGACCAAGATGTCGAGCGGATCGCCGTCGTCCGCGTGAGATTGGGGAACGAAGCCGTAATTGGCCGGGTAGTGAACCGAAGAGTAGAGCACGCGATCCAGCATCAGTAGGCCGGTGCGTTTATCGAGCTCGTATTTCAGCTTCGAGCCTTGCGGGATCTCGACCACCGCGGGGACGAAGTCTTCGATGTTCTCGGGGACCAAAATGTCGTGAAGCGGATGCACGGCGCGGAAAGTATCATCGCGCCGGCCACGCGCTAGAGCGGAGTTGTTTCGCCCACGTGAAAACGCAGAAGTTACCGGCTTTGGTGGCCGCGTCTCGGTCTTGTCGATCGCGATTCGCGGAGCGACGCAGCTTGCGCCCGCTGTATCGCCGGAACCACAGCTCGGCTGTGCGCGCTTTGCGCCGGTCGCTCGTACGATCCGCGGATTCTCAGGAATTTGGCTGCGATCGAGCAGCGGCACGCAGCTTGCGAAGGCGCGCCGTGTGGCTCCTTCGTCGAGGCAACGGCTCGCAAAGTACGGTTTGCTTTTGTGCGCGCAACTGCTCGCGCTGCTGGTGTTCGCGCTGCTTTCGCGCGCGGAATCCGGGCGACCGCCGGGTACGCGTGACGTTCCGCTCGGTCGCGCAGAGTTTCCGCACAAGCTCGCGATCGTCTTCGTCGATTCGCTGAGCGACCGCGTGGCGCGCGATGTTCGCGTGATGCCGCACTTGCACGCGCTTGCCGAGTCCGGCGTGGCGCTCGAAGTGACGCCGTGCCGCGATCAGCTCACCTACCTGTGCCTGCGCGCGCTGCTCACCGGCTACGACGAATCATCGCTGCTCGCGTTGCGCGGCAACTTCAGCCACGACAAAGCCGAGAGCGACAATTTACTCGACCGCTTGGCGGAGGCAGGTCGCCGCGTCGCGATGGTCGGCTCGCACGATTTCGAACCGTACCAGTCGGCGCAATTTACCGCTAAATTTGGCCCTGGAAACCAAGATAGCGAGCGGCGACTTTTGTCCGACCTCGCGGCGATCGATCCATCGCGCCAAGCCGAGGTCACCATCTTCGGCTTCTCGAACGGCGATCGCACGGCGCACGCGTTCGGAACCGCAAACTCGGAATACAGCTCCGCATTCTCGGCGATCGACGATGCGATCGGGCAAATCGCGAGCTGGGCTGGGCGCGACACGGATCTGTTCGTGTTCGGCGATCACGGCCACGACGAGATGGGTCGGCACTTGCCGGGTCTCGCGTCGACCACTTACGCGGTTTATGCCGGGCCGAGCTTTCGCCATGGCGTCGAGCTCCAAGCTCGGCTCACCGATCATCGCGCGATCCTCGGCGCGCTGCTCGGCGTGCCGACGCCGCCTTCGTATACCGGGCCCGACTTCGCGCGGATCTTCGCGCCGGGCGCGCTGAATCGCGCGACCGCCCTCGATTCACACGAGCTCGTGGCGCCGAGTCGGCGCGCGGGCGTGGCAGGATTGCGCTGGATTTTGGCTGGATTCGCGCTGATCGCGGCGATCGCGATCGGGCACCACCTGCTCGATCTCGCGGGTCTCGGTCGCGCGCTTTCATGGCTCGCGTCCGCGCTAGCGATGTCGCTGATGGCGCTCGCGGGCGCGGGTTACGACGTGCTTCGTCAACATATCCACGATCACGGCTCCGAACCAGAGCGCTCGTTTTATTTGCTTGTGCCGC
>DASYCL010000837.1:0-5792 GCA_036500245.1 Polyangiaceae bacterium
CACGGACGACTCCGAGCTCGCGCTGATTCCGTTTCCGGTCGATGAACTCTTCACCGAACACCTGCCGAGCTTCGATGCGGTGATTTTGCAGGACATCGACGCGGTCACCTACAAGCTCGCGCGCCATTTGCCGGCGCTCGAAAACTACGTGCGTTCCGGCGGCGGCTTGATCATGGTCGGCGGTCCTTCGGCCTTTGCCGGCGGTGGCTACGCGCATTCGCCGCTCGAGCGCGTATTGCCGGTCGAGCTCCGCACCGATGAGCGGCCCTTCGATACGGCCGATTTCGTGCCGCAATATACGGAGGCGGGCCGGTCCGCGCCGGTCTTGCACGGCCTGACCGCGCTGTTCGGCGATGAGCTGCCGACGATGAGCGGCTCGAACACGCTCGGCGCGCCGCGCCCCGGCTCGATCGTGCTCTGGCAACATCCGGATCGGCGCGCGGGTTCTGGGCCGATGCCGGTGCTGGCGCTCGGCGAAGCCGGCGATGGTCGTTCGATCGCGCTCGGCGTCGATGCCACTCACGAGCTCGCGTTCAGCGAATTCGCCGAGCGCGCCGCGGGCCGCGCGTACGGCGCGCTGTGGGACGGCCTCGTCGGTTGGCTGATGCGCGATCCGCGCTATGAAGCGCTGCGGCTCGACTTGTCCGGGCCGTGCATCGCGGGCTTGCCGGCAAAGCTTTCGCTCACGCGCTTGCCCGGCGCTGTCGGAGACGTCTCGATCGAGCTCGAGCGGCTTGGCCCGAAGAGCCCGCCGCTCCTCACCAAACAAATCAAATCGCCGCCGCCTGGGCCGCTCGAAATCGAGCTCGGCGCGCTCGAAGCGGGCGGCTATTCGGCGCGCGCGAGTGTGGGTCCGGCGCCGCCGACGCGCTTCGATTTCGCGTGCGAGCGCGGCGGCCCGGCCTGGGCCGATTCGCGGCCCGATCCGGAGCGGCTCGAAAATCTGGCTAAAGCGAGCGGCGGCCAATCGGTGACGCGCGCGAACATCGACGACTTGAGCGTGCCCGATCCGATCGAAGTGGCGGCGGAGCGCAGCAGCACGCCGCTCTTGCCAGCTTGGGCTTGGACGCTCGCAGCAGCGCTCGCGCTCGGCGGCCATTGGTACGCGCGCCGGCGTCAGGGCTTGCTCTGAACGCGCTGGCACTTGGGACAATAGTAAGTCGAACGTGCGTGCGCGCCTTGACGTCGCATTTCGATTGCGGTGCCGCATTTTCGGAACGGCTGACCGGAGCGATCGTAGACCCAAAACCGCCCGCGCCCGCCTTCGACCGATGCGGGCGTTGCTTGCGCCGCCACGCTGGCTCGGAGCAAGCGTCGCGCTGTTTGCACGATCTCGACGAGTGCTTCGCGGCTCAGAGTCGCGATCGGCTCGAACGGATTCAGCGCACACAAAAATAGCGTCTCTGATTTCCAAATATTGCCGATGCCGGCTAGCGCGGTTTGGGTCATCACCGCCTCGCCGAGCGGCGAATCTCGAAGCGCGGCGAGGCCGCCGACGGCTTTTTCCTCGTCGAATTCGTCGGGGATCAAGTCGGGGCCGAGCCCGTTCAAGTAGGGATCGTTTTCGAATGCGTTCGGCGCGAGCAAGCGCACGGTCGGCGCGGAAAAACAGACCGCGAGCGCATCGGCCACTTCGAGCACCACGCGCACGTGATGTTCCGGGCGTTGGAAGCGTTCACCTGGGCGATACACGTGCCAGGAGCCCTGCATCTTCAAATGCGTGTGCAGGACTCGGCCATCGTCGAAATGGATCAGTAGATTCTTGCCGCGCGCGCTAACTCGCTCGACGACGTGGCCGGCGAGCTCCGCGCGCACGATTGCAGGCAGGGACGAGCGGACGCGCGTGAGCCGTTGTTTGCCGAGCACGCGCTCGAGCGTGCGCGCGGTGCGATGGAGGCTGTCACCCTCCGGCATCGGTTTCTTCGCTCTCGGCTTCGAGCTCGCGCTCGCTCGCGCGGCCGTGCAAGGCGAGCAAGAGTCCGCCGCCGGCCGCGCTGAAGCCGGCTTCTTGGAATGCGGCGGCGAGCGGGTGATGAGCGGCGGGCAAGCCGTCAATGGTCGCGAGTTGAAACGCGCGGCGTAGCGGTTGGCCGCTCGCCCAAGCGACCACTGCGCGTGCGCTCGCTCGATCTCGATGGGCGCTGGGTTCGCTCGGGAAAGTGAGCAAATTGCCCCCAGATTTCTGCAAATAACCGACCAAGGCACCCCCAAATAAAATCACGAACGCACCCGAGACTCGCGCGAGCCTTGCGCTGTCGCTGTCGGCGGCGCGTTCCGGCCAAGGCAAGAGCGCGCCGTAAGGATTGGCCGGGTCGACCGCGGAGAGCACGAGCGCGCGTTCGGTTTCAGGGTTCAAGTTGCGGCGCGCGCGCAGATCTTCGTCGGCGCCGGGGAGCGCGAATTGCACTCCGCCATGACCAGCGACGAAGTAGCCGCGGCGAATGCGCCCGGCCGACTCCATCACTTTCAAGATTTCGTAGACGGCAGAGAAGCCGCCTTCGATGCCTTCGGCTTGCGCGACTTCGCGCGTGACCACGCCGTAGCGTTCGAGCAGCGAGCGCGCGAGCGCGGCGCGGCGATCGGTGTCGCTCGGTGCTTCGCTCCAGCGCGCGCTGCGCAAGGACCAACGTCCTTCGCTGCCGGCCAAACGATGTTGCGTGCGGCGCGTCGGGCGCGCGCGCGCTGCGCGGATTTCCTTGCCGGTGCGCCGTGGGTTCGCGGGACGAAGCACGCTGCGGAGGGCCTCGAGTGAATCGTTGGTGACTTCGCCGGCCCAAACCATGTCCCACAAAGTCTTCAACATGTCGTTGGGAAAGCCGCCGGTTTCTCGCAAAATATCGCTGAAAAACACGGCGCCCCGGCGCGCGAGCACCGCGCGAATCGACGCCGCTTGCTCGCCTTCGAGTGGCTTGATCGGGCGCGCGAGCAAAGCTTCGTGATCGGCGAGGTAAAGCGCGATGCGGCCGTCTTGGCTGCCGATTGGTTCGACGCCGGCCCACACCACTTCGCCGCTGCCAGAGAGCGCGTCGAGATCGCGCGGAGTCATGCCGCGAATGCGCGCGGGCAAGATGTCGCTGAGCAAAGCCGAGGCGGGCAAAGGACAACCTTCGAGTTGTGCGATCGCGTCGAGCAGCGCGGCGTCTCCGCGCGCGGGTCGCGTCGTGCCTTGATATTCGGTCAGAAAGCGGCAGAGCACGACTGGTTCGACCGGTTCGACTTCGCGTCGCAGGTGCGCGAGCGTGCGCTGGCGCAGCGTGCGCAAGACTTCGGCGTCGCACCACTCTTCGCTCGTGCCGCCCGGCAAAAATGCGCCGGAAATGAGCCGCCCGCTGCGCTTCAAGACAGAAGCGACCTCGTCGATGCTCTGGCTGGAAAGGCCGTAGCGTTCAGCGAGCGCGCTGGGGTTAAATGGTCCGTGGTTGCGCGCATAGCGGCTGACGAGCTGGCTCACCGCGTCCGGCACCGGATCGAGGAATGCGGTCGGGGTTCCGGGTCGGGGTTGGATGCCGAGTGCGTCGCGATAGCGCGCAGCGTCTTCGATGGCGATGAAGCGCGTCTCGCGCGCGATGCGTGCTTCGAATACGCGATGCGCACGCACTAGCTCGGCGAGCCAAACTTCGGCGAGCTCCGGCGGTGTAGCGCGCTGACGGAGTTCCGCGAGCGAGAGATCGCCGAGCGCGCGGAGCACGTCGCACAAGCCGTCCGCGTCTTTGGCGGGGTAGCTGAGTTTCTGCAGGAATTGCTCGTGCTCGGCGATGATCTCGAGATCGAGCAAATTGCGAATTTCGGTCTCACCGAGCAATTCGCGCAAGCGCTCGTGATCGATGGTCAGGGCTTGCGCGCGGCGCTCCGCGAGCGGCGCGTCCCCGTCGTAGACGAAGTTTGCGACGAATCCGAACAACAACGAGGCGGCAAAAGGCGACGGCGCATGCGTATCGACGGTGAGCACGCGCACTCGCCGTTTTTCGATTTCGCGGAGCAGCGCGACCAAGCCCGGCAGATCGAAAACATCCCGCAAGCATTCGCGATACGTCTCGAGCACAATCGGAAACGAAGGATGACGTGAAGCGACGGCGAGCAAATCCGCGGCGCGCTTGCGTTGCGCCCAGAGCGGCTGACGTCGCGTCGGGTGGCGGCGCGGTAAAAGCAACGCGCGGCCGGCGGCTTCACGAAAACGCGCCGCAAACAGCGAGGTGCCTTCGAGCGCGTTCTTGACCTGACTCTCGACGTCATCGGCGCTCGGCAAAAACCACTCACTCGGCGGCGGCTCATCCGAAGCGGGAATACGGAAGATCATGCCGTCGTCGGACCACACGCTTTCGATCTCGCCGACGCGTCGCGCGCGTAAATGCTCGGTCACGGCCGTCGCCCAGGGCGCGTGCACGCGCGAGCCGAACGGCGAAAGCACGCACACGCGATGATCGCCGACTTCGTCCAAGAAGCGCTCGATCACGATCGTGCGATCGCTCGGCACTTCGCCGATCGTGGTCACTTGTTCGTGGATGTACTCACGCAGCGCGCGTGCCGATGGCTCGTCGAGGTGATGCTCCTCGCGCAGCAACGCTTCCGCTTTCGAGCTCTCGGCTTCGGCGATGGAACGCGTGAGCGCGCCGATGGTGCGCCCGAACGCGAGCGGCCTCCCAGGCCGATCTCCATGCCAAAACGGCATTTTCCCCGGCTCGCCGGGGGCGGGCGACACGAGTACGCGATCGTGCGTGATCTGCTCGGCGCGCCACGAGCTCGCACCGAGCAAAAACACTTCGCCCTCACGAAGCTCGAACACCATTTCTTCGTCGAGTTCGCCCACGCGCCGTCCTCCGCGTGGACCGTCTTCACCCGCGAGGAATACGCCGTAAAGCCCGCGATCCGGAATCGTGCCTGCGTTGGTGACTGCGAGCCGAAGCGCGAATGAGCGCGCCCGCACGTTGCCGCTCACGCGATCCCACACCAAGCGCGGCTTCAAATCCGCGAACTCGTCGCTCGGATAGCGGCCGGAGAGCATGTCGAGCACGCCGTCGAAAGCCGAGCGCGGCAGCTCCGCGAACGGCGCCGACTGACGCACGCGGCGATAAAGCGAATCCACGTCTTGCGACTCGACGGCGCAGATCGCGACCAGTTGCTGCGCCAAGACGTCGAGCGGATTGCGCGGATAAAACGTGGCCTCGACGTCGCCTTGCAGCATCGCGCTCGTGGCCGCGGCGGCCGCCAATAGATCGCTCTTGTGCTTCGGGATGATCACACCTTGTGGCGTGCCGCCGACGTGATGGTGCGCGCGGCCAATGCGTTGCAGGCCGGAAGCAATCGACGGCGGCGCCTCGATCTGCACCACCAAATCCACCGCGCCGATGTCGAGCCCGAGTTCGAGCGACGAGGTCGCGACGATCGCGGGCAAGAGCCCGGATTTGAGCCGTTCTTCGATCACTTGGCGTTTTTCACGCGCGACCGAGCCGTGATGCGCGAGCGCGAGCTCTTCGCCCGCTTCGTCGTTCAGCGCGGAGGCGAGGCGCTCGGCGAGCCGGCGACTGTTGACGAAGATCATCGTGGTGCGATGCTCGCGAATCAGCGCGACGAGCCGAGTGTGCACCGCGGGCCAGACGGAGCGCGCGCCAGCCGGACCGCGCGTGGCGGGGCCTGAAGCGATGCCCACAAGTCGATCGGATTCGTCGTGCACGAGCGGCTCGAGCTCGGGCAGCTCGACTGAGAGCTCGAGCGGCTTTCTCTGCGCCGCGTCGACGATCGTGACTTCGCGCTGCGTTAAGTTTTCGTCGAAGCCGCCAAGCAAGCGCGCGACT
>DASYCL010000838.1:0-5227 GCA_036500245.1 Polyangiaceae bacterium
GCCAAAGCATTGCGGCCGCTGGCGCGCAGTGCGGCATCGGCATTCCGAGCGATTGTCCGGCGGGACAGTACTGCCCGATCGATTTGCCGCAGCTCGTCGCGAAAACCTACACCGCGAATTGCACGCCGCTGCCCGTCGAAAACGAAACCTGCGGTCCGGCGCTCGCATTGCAGCGCTGCGCCGCCAACCTGGTCTGCGACGCGACCACGGCGCCAGCCAAACCGATCTGCGTCACGCCACACGAGCTCGGCGCAACGTGCAGCGACAATAGCCTCTGCTACAGCCAGAACTGCGTCGCCGGCGCGTGCGCGCCTGCGAGCCCGTGCGCAAAGTAAGCCGCTGACGTGTCACGGCGGTGACGCGCGCTCGACCAGCACTGCGGCCATGCCGGCGCGCTCCGCCGCGGCGATACCGAGCAAGCTGTCTTCGAACACGAGACACTGTTCTGGCTGAACGCCCATGCGCTTGGCGGCGAGCAAAAACAGATCCGGCGCGGGCTTGCCGTGCTCGACTTCTTCGGCTGTAACCACGACCAAAAACAGGTCGCTCACACCGATCGCGCGCAGCGTTCGATTGACGGTCGGCGCGTCTCCGCCAGAAGCAACTGCGACCGGAAAGCCGGCTTTGGCGCGCTCGCGCGCGAACGCGACGACTTCGTGGAGCGGCAGAATTTGCGCTGCGAGCGCATCGAAGTGCGCGCGTTGATCGGCCGCAACGCGTGCTGGATTGAGCCTAGTGCCGAACTGCTCGTTGAGTTCCACGACCGTGAGCTCGATCGTCTTGCCCGCTCGACTCATGAACAAATCCCAGCCGAACTCGAACTCTGCACCGTGCTTTCTGAGCGCGTGGATCCAGGCGATTTGGTGAACCGGCATCGTGTCAGCGAGCGTACCGTCGCAATCGAAGATGAATGCGCCGTAGCGATCGAGCTCGGCAGGCAGCGAGAATTTGCTGGATGGAGCGGGCGCGCTCACGTGTTCTTGGGTGGGTCTTCGCCCTTGCCCATCGCGTGATAACCCTTATCAACGTAGATCGTCGCGCCGGTGATGCCGGTCGCGAGCGGGCTCGCCAAGAACGCGGACACATTAGCTACTTCAGCCGTGGTGAGCTTCTCTTGGATCGGCGCGTTGCGCTCGTAGTAGGCGACGACGTCGTCGATGATGCCGGTCACGCTCGCTGCGCGCGAGGCAAACGGACCGGCCGAAATCGTATTCACGCGCACGCCGAATTTCCGACCCGCTTCGTACGCGAGCACGCGCGTATCACTTTCGAGCGCGGCCTTCGCGGCGTGCATGCCGCCGCCATAGCCCGGAATCACGCGCTCGCTCGCCAGATAGGTGAGCGACAAGAACGAGCCGCCCGGACGCATCAACGGCGCCCAACGCTGCACCATCGAAACGAGCGAATACGCGCTCACGCTCACCGCGGTCAGATAGCCGCTCCGGCTCGTCTCGAGCAGCGGAAGGTGCACCTCGGGGCCGTTCGCCAAACAGTGAATCACGATGTCGAGCGGCTTGTCGCCAAAATCCGCGACTAGCCGCTGACCGACGCCAGCCAGGCTGAAGTCACCGCGGCTCGCGTAGCGCTTGCTCTCGCGCACGCTCGCCGGCGCATCTTCGAGCGTATCGAACGCGGCATCGACCGGATAGACGCGCTCGAACTCGAGCAAGCCGCCATTTGACATCTTGCGCGATGCATCGAGCTTGCCGCGCTCGAGCAGTTTTTCGAAGATGCCCATCGCCGGCGGCCAAGTGCCGACGCACACGCTGGCGCCAGCCTCCGCCAATGCTTTCGCGATCGCGAAACCAAAGCCGCCGTCATCGGCGACTCCGACTACGAAAGCACGACGTGAAGTAAGGTCGATTTTCAGCACGGCGGGCTTTATCTCCGATCTCGTCCGTCAAAGCAAGGCGCTCACCAGCCGTGCTTCCGGCGAAAAACGCTAGCTCAATCGAGGTGTATTTCTGTCGCGAAAAGCGCCAATTTTTGCGCTGCCGCGCGCCGCGCCGAAGTTCATGCATGAGTGACGCGACGCGCTGCGCGCTATCGCGCAAGCGCGAGTCGTGATCGAGGCCTTCGGCGACATCGACAAGCGCGCTGCCGAAGGCATCATGGGTAAATAGCGCGCAGCGCGCGCTGTTGATCGATTCACTGTCGGCGCGCGAACGGATCGCCCGACCCCTTGCGTGGCGCGCCATTCGACGGATGCTTCGTGCCATCGCCGTGCCAGGTGCGGCGACGTTCGGCGGGGAGCTCGTCCAAAGGCACGGGCTTCAGCCCCGGCGACACGACGCTCGACGGCGGCGACGCACTGCCCGAGCCGGTAGCGGCTGCGCTCTCGCTCGGCACTGGGCTCGCGGCCGTCGTTGTTTTTTCGCCGCCGCGGAACAAAAGGAAAACCAAAATCAAAAATCCCAAAGCGCCCGCGAGCGCGAACCAACGCCAGTGACTCTGCCAGATCGGCATCGCGGTCGGCTGTTCGGAAGCGGTGACACCGCGTCCCGTCGTGAGATTGCGCAGCGTGATCGCGCGCGAGCTCGGGATCGATTCCAAGTCTGGCACTTGGAGTTGCGGCGCTTCTGCAACGTCGTGACCTTCCATTTCGGCGTAGGCGACACGCAGCGCATGCTGCATTGCGGCAGCGTCGGAGAAGCGAGCGGACTTGTCGTACGCGAGCGTTTTGTCGACGAAGCGAACCAATGCGGGGTGCAGATCGCTGCGTAGCTCTGCGATCGAGCGCGCCGGTCGCGTCACCGCAAGCGCGAGCGTTTCATTGACGGTTTCGCCCTTATGCACGAATTCCCCGGTCAAAAGCGTGTAAAGGGTTGCCCCAACCGCCCACAGATCGGTGCGACCGTCGACGTCCTCCCACTTGCCCCGCGCTTGTTCGGGTGCCATGAACGCCGGCGTTCCCATCGTGCTGCCGGCTTGAGTGGTGGTGAGCGGCGAGCCCGAACCCGGAGGTGCCTCCGAACGCGCGAGCTCACGCACTCGTGCGATACCAAAGTCTAGAATCTTTACCGCGCCGTCACGGGTGAGGAACATGTTTTCCGGCTTCAGATCGCGGTGCACGATGCCGCGAGCGTGCGCAGCCGCCAGCGTATCGAGGAGCTGGTCCGCGACGGACAGCGCCTCGTGCGGAGACAGAAGCCGGCCTTTTCGTTCCCAGCGTTGCTCGATCGTCTCGCCATCGAGCAATTCCATGACAAGATAGGCGAGTCCGTCTTCGGTTACGTCATCGTCGTCGACCGCGACGGCGCCTTTCTGGCCGACGGAGTTTGCGACGTAACCCTCGCGTAAGAAGCGCTCACGGATTGTCGAGTCGCTCGACAATTCAGGATGAAGCATTTTGATGGCGGCGCGCTTCTTGTTGCGATGTGTTGCCGCATACACGACCGCCATACCGCCTACACCAATGACCTTATCGAGGCGCCACTTCTGCTTGAGGAGCGTTCCGATACGCGCTCTGGCGCGCTCGGCGGCTGCCTCGAGTTGAACCGGCATCGTAGAGAGTGTGCTAGCTTAACACGACCCAATCGAGAGCGTTCACGGCGAAAGTGTTCACCCAGTATTCTTCGGGATTTTAACCCTTCGGTGTGGCGTCATCATCACTCGCGACTCTGCTTGACGAGTGTCGCAATCTCGTGAGAGAGGGCAAGCATGGCCTCGGCCAAGCGTGACATCCGATACATCATTGATTCATTCTCGGAAGACCTGATCCAGATTGCTAAAGACGTTGTTCGAGAGCATGTCGAGCGCTCTCTGACCGAGTGGCAAGCGAAGCATCAAAAGGTTCTGGCGAAGAAGTCCGTCGAAGACGAACGAGCGCTGCGCAATCGACGCGCGCTCGAACGCATCGAACGCGTCGCGGCGCGCCGCCGCGAGCGCGAGGAAAAGAAAGCCGCCGAGCGCGCGCTTCGCCTCGAGCAGCGCGTGATCGCGGGCAAGAAGCCGCGCGCGCGCAAGGGCGGTCTGCTCGGCGCGGACGCAAAGAAAGAACCGACGCCGCCGCCCCTGTTCGTGCACAAGCGCCGGCGAGATGGCGAGATCGAACAATTGAAACGCCATGACGAACCGGAAACGGGCGCGCTGAACGGCGCAGCGCAACCGGCAGTCGCAGCAACGTAAAGCGCGCGCGAACCGCGCGCGGGAACGGGAGGGACGGGATGCGTGTATTCAAGGTCATGATCCGGGCGGGTGTGGTCGATCAAACAGCGAGGCACTTCACGCTGCTCTTTGCCGCTGCACTAGTCGCGGGCTGCGTCGGCCCGAACGCGGAAAGCAGCAGCGTCACTTCGCCGGACTCGGTCTCGACGCGACCGGACTCGGCAGTCGTGCAAGGCGCGGTGGGTTCGATCGACGGCAATCCCGCCTCCAGCGGCAGCGAGCTTTTCATCGGTCCGGGCTGCCACGTGGTGGCCACCGCATCCCATTATACGGACGCGTCGGACAACGGCCTTTCCGTGCGCGGCACACTGCCGACGGCTTACTTCGCGCTCAACATGAGCGAGGGCAAGAACTACTTCGTCGAAGTCACAGTGCTCGATCCCACCGCCGCCTCGAGTCGACTGAGCATTCTCGCGTACGAGCGTGATTCCTCGGGCACGGTACAGAGCACGTATCGCGCACTGCGGCGCGAAGAAGATGCGCGCGAACTGTGCGCTCGCGGTGGCGAACCTCCGGCTCCAAAAAATTGAACGGCCACCAGCTTGATACCGTGACAGCATCTTTGCCTCGGTTTGGCTTGCCGCCGCGGTAAAGCTTCGTATTCTGCGGTCGTTCTACTCGGAGCTGCCATGAACGACGGATCGCGCACACACCTCGACGAGTTCTTCACTCGTTTCGTCGATACGGACGAGCATTGGGGACCGCTGCTGTTCTTGCGGCCGCGCGTGACTCAGAGCTTGAACACGGCGCGCGTACTCGCGCTCTCCGTGTTGCTCGGCGTCGCGTTTGGTTTGCTCGGCAGCATTTTGCTCGCGCTCGTCGCGCGCGCCGCGCATCGCCCGGCGATCGACGTGAGCGTGTTCCCGCTGACCATGACCGCGATTTACTTCGTGCTCTGCCAAGCGACATTCGTGCCCGCGTGGAACCGACGTGCGCTGAGGCTCGCGCGCCGCGATAGCGTCTGAGCCCTTTTTTGGCTTTCATTTTGGTTAGCGGGCGCGGCGCGGGCGCGGCGCGCGCGCAACGGAGCGTAGCCCTTTCAGAGCAAAGCTATCGGGAA
>DASYCL010000839.1:0-6539 GCA_036500245.1 Polyangiaceae bacterium
AAGCGCACTCGCTCGGCGCGGATGTACTCGACCTGGCCGCAAACAGCGATGACACGGTGCAAATCGGCGACGTCGAAAAACTCATCACCAACAAAGTCGACGTGCTCGTGGTCGTGCCGCACGACGGCAAAGCGATGGCCAAGGCCGTGAACATGGCGCACGACGCGGGCATTCCGGTCATCGCTTACGATCGTTTGATCCGGGACAGCGATCTCGATTTGTACGTGAGCTTCGACAACGTCAAAGTCGGGCGCTTGCAAGCCGAGTACTTGGTGAAGCATTTGCCGACGCCGGGCAAAGGCAAAATCGTGCGCATCTACGGCTCGAAAACCGACAACAACGCGCAGCTCTTCAAACAAGGCCAAGACGAAGTGCTCGCGCCGTACCTCGCGCGCGGCGACATCACGGTCGTGCACGAAGATTGGGCCGACGATTGGAAGCCCGAAGTCGCCAAGCGCATCATGAACGCCGCGATCACCGCGCACGGCGCCGACTTCGACGGCGTACTCGCGAGCAACGACGGCACCGCGGGCGGCGCGATTCAAGCGCTGATCGAAGAAGGCTACGCCGGAAAGAAAGTCGTCACTGGGCAAGACGCGGAGCTCGTCGCGTGCCAGCGCATCGTCGCCGGCACGCAATCGATGACGATTTACAAGCCGCTCCACACGCTGGCGCAACATGCGGCACAGCTTGCGGTGAAGCTCGCCGAACACAAAGTGGTGATCGCGAAGGACAGCGTCGACAACGGCAAGATTCAGGTGCCCGCGGCGCTCTCCGAAGTGGTCACGGTCACGAAAGAGAATTTGGCTGAAACCGTGGTCAAAGACGGCTTTCACAGCTACGACGACGTCTATCGCGGCGTGCCCGAAAACGCGCGGCCGAAGCGGCCATGAGCGCGAGCTCGGCGAGCGTCAGTTTGGCACGCGCGCCAGTGCTCGCGACGCGCGAGCTCGTGAAGCGCTTTCCGGGCGTGACCGCGCTCGGCGGCGTGAGCTTCGAGCTCCTACCCGGCGAAGTGCACGCCTTGTGCGGCGAAAACGGCGCCGGCAAATCGACGTTGATCAAGCTGTTGTCCGGGATTCATCCGTTCGGGAGCTACGAAGGGTTGCTCTTCGCGGCGGGCAGCGAGGTGCAATTCACTTCGACGCGCGACGCGGAAGCGGCGGGCATCGCCGTGATCTACCAAGAGCTCGCGCTGGTGCCGGAGATGACCGTGGCCGAGAATTTGTGTCTCGGGCACGCTCCGCTGCGCCGTGGCCTGATCGATTGGGATCGCGTTTATGCGGACGCAGCGCGCGTGCTCGAAATGGCTAAAATCGAGCTCGATCCGACGACCGAAGTGCGAAAGCTCGGCGTCGCCGAGCGCCAATTGGTCGAGATCGCGAAGGCACTCAGCAAAAACCCCAAAGTCTTGATTTTGGACGAGCCGACGGCCGCGCTGAGCGAAGACGAAGTGCGTCGCTTGCTCGACGTCGTGCGCGACCTTCGGGCGCGCGGCATCGCGGCGATTTACATCTCGCACAAATTCGACGAAGTGTTCGCGATTGCGGACCGGATCACGGTGCTTCGGGACGGCAAGAGCATCACCACGCTCGAAACCAAAAATACGACTCCCGACGAAGTGATCCGTCACATGGTCGGACGTCCGATCACGGAGTTATTTCCGCGCCGCGCGAGCACGCCGGGGGGCGTGCTCTTGTCGGTTTCTGGGCTCACGGTCGCCGAACGACGCGATGCTCCGCCGCGTTTGCGGGGGGTGAGCTTCGAAGTTCGAGCGGGTGAAGTGCTCGGCATCGGCGGTTTGATGGGCGCCGGGCGCACGGAACTCCTCTTGCACCTCTTTGGCGCGTGGGGCAGGCGCATCGCGGGCAAGGTCAGATTGGCGGAAATTTCGCTCGATTCGCCGACACCGCATCGCGCACTCGCGGCCGGCCTCGCGCTCGTGAGCGAGGATCGCAAGCGCTACGGCTTGTTCTTGGAATCGGCGATAGGGTTCAATTTGTCGCTCTCGAGTTTGTCGCGCGTTTCGCGGCGCGGTTTAGTCGACGAAGATGCGGAGGTCGCGCGTTCGCGCGCATTGTTCGATTCGCTGCGCGTGAAAGCGCCGGGGCTCGAAACGGCGGTGCGCACGCTCTCCGGCGGCAATCAGCAAAAAGTCGTGATCGGCAAGGCGTTGATGACCGAGCCGAAGGTGCTCTTGCTCGACGAGCCCACGCGCGGCATCGACGTCGGCGCGAAGCTCGAGGTCTACGAGCTCGTCAATCGCTTGTGCTCCGAAGGCAAAGCGATCGTGCTCGTGTCGAGCGAATTGCCGGAGTTGCTCGGCATGAGCGATCGCATCGTGATGCTCTCCGAGGGTAAAATCGGCGGCACATTTTCGCGCGCCGAAGCGACGCAAGAACGCCTGCTCTCTGCCGCGCTCGGTCGCCCAGGAGCACCCCAAAAAGAAGCCGAATCATCATGAAAACCACGCTCAAAAGCGCGCTCCGTGATTACTCGATGCTACTCGCGCTCGCGGCGATTTGGGCTTTCTTCGGGCTGGAGCATCCGGTGTTTCTGTCTTCGCGCAACTTGTCCTTGCTCTTGATCGAGCTGTCGATCACCGCGAGTCTCGCGCTCGGTATGTTGCTGGTGCTCTTGCCTGCGCAGATCGATTTGGCGGCGGGCAGCGGCGTCGGGCTCGCGGGCGCCATCGCGGCGGTGTTGATCTTTTCGCACGGCGCGCCGGCGCTGCTCGCGCTGTTCGTGGCGACTGTGGCCTGCGTCGTGATTTGGGCGTTGATGGGCGCACTGATCGTGCGCCAGCGCATTCCGGCGTTCATCATTACGCTCGGTGGTTTGCTCGTGTTCAAGGGCGTGCACTGGCTCACGATCAAAGGTCAAACTGTGCCGGTGTCCGAAGGCGGCAAGAACAACGCCTATTCTTTGCTCACTACCTACTACCTGCCGCCGCTGGCGGGCTTTGCGCTTGGCGCGCTGGTGATCGCAGGATTTGCATTTTTTCTGCTGCGCGCGCGAGCTCGGCGCGCGTCTTACGGCTTCAAGGTGCCGGACAACGAGCGCTCGTTTCTGACGCTATTCATCGCGGCGCAGCTGGTTTTTTTGCTGGTGATCGTGACCAATCAGTACCGCGGCGTGCCGCTCCCGGCGTTGATTTTGGGGACCCTGGCGCTCGCGGTCTACGTGCTCACGGCGCACACGCCATTTGGTCGCTACCTGTACGCCATTGGTAGCAACGAAGAAGCCGCGCTCATTTCCGGCGTGCCGATCGAGCGGACGGTGATCGTCGCGTTCGCGCTGATGGGCGGCATCGTCGCGCTGACCGGCTTCATGCAGACGGCATACGCCGGCGCATCGACGTCCACCGTCGGCAGTTTGATGGAGCTCGACGCGGTCGCGGCCTGCGTGATTGGCGGCACGAGCTTGCGTGGCGGCCGCGGCAGCGTGACTGGCGTGCTCTTCGGCGCGCTGATCATGGCAAGCTTGCTCAACGGCATGACCTTGATGGCCGTCTCGCCCGAGATCAAATTCATCGCGCGCGGTGTGGTACTCGCACTCGCCGTGTGGGTGGATGTGAAACTGAACAGCGATTGATCCGCAGTCCTGGCGCGAGACGCGTCCCGGTTTGAGCCACTCGTTCGCGCGATCGTTGTCTCAGATTGATCCGCCGCGCTGGCTCTGGCAAAGCGTTTCCGACGAAATACGGCAAAAGTCGCGGCCAAATCAGTTGGCATCCGGCTTGCTGAGTCGACGCTCATAGCCGCCATGCCCCCGAAAACTCCTGCTCCACCCACTCGCTACAAGGTTCTATTGGTCGACGACGACAGCTCGGTGCTGAAAAGCATGGCCGCGGCGCTCGAGTTCGACTTCGACGTCACATCGTGCAACTCCGCCGCGCGCGCGCTCGAACTACTGCGCAACGGCGATTTTCACGTCGTGTGCAGCGACTATTCGATGCCGGGCATGACGGGCATCGAGCTCTTGCAACAAGCCTCCGCCCTGCCGCAGCCGATGGGCTGCTTGCTCGTGACCGGGTCGAGCGTGTTCATCGGCAGCAAAAGCGACGCGGACTACTACGTGCTCGTCAAACCCGTCGATCCCGAGCGGCTCGGCGCCTTGATCCTGCAACTCGCGCGCACGGCCGAGGTCAAACGCGGCGCCAAGCGTTGAGCTGAAACGAGCTCAAGAACCGACGACGCGCAGCGACCGGCCCTTCACCATCGATTGCGCTTCGGATTCCGGCGCCCGACCTTCATGCGCCGCAGCGATGGCGCTCATCGCGGTCGCCATCGGATCGAAATCGCGGGCCGAGCGAAAGCGCTGCGAGCCGCCTACGATCTTGTGTTTGACCAAGCGATTCTGCATCACATTGAGCGGCAAATAGCCGAGCGTTTGGATCCAGCTCGAGTTCTTGCGCACGGTCCAGCGATCCCAAATCGCGCGTGGCGAATAGAACTTCTTCCACGCGTGCTGCCAACCTTCGCGCAGCTCTTCACGCGACATGCGCGTCGGTTTGAAATACGGCGAGCCTGCGTCGTGATCGCCGCGCAGCCACCAGCGCTCGTCGGTGAGGCGACCTTCGCTCTGCAAACGACGATAGAGTTTGGTGCCCGGATACGGCGTGAGGATGGCGTAGAGCGCCATCGTCAGCTTCATCTCGATGCCGAACTCGACCGTGCGATCGAAGACTTCTTTGTCGTCCGTATCGAAGCCGAACACGAAGCTGCCCCAAGTGGAGATGCCGTGATCGTGCAGCATGTCCATCACTTCGCGGTATTGCGAGGGCTTGTTCTGGCGTTTACCGGTGTGCTGCAGCGTGCCTTCGTCGATGCTCTCGAAGCCGATGAAGAGCGCTTTGCAGCCGCTTTCGGCCATCAACTTCACGTTCTCGATGCGTTTCACCGCGGCGAGCGAACACTGACCGATCCAATGCTTGTCGAGCTCACCCATGCGCGTGAACAGATCCCCCGAATATTTACGGTGAATCATCACGTTGTCATCGGCGAACATGATCAACTTACCGAGCGTTGACAGCTCGCCGAGCACTTCGTCCACCGGGCGAAAGCGCATCGTCGTGCCGTTCGCGGTCGAGACACTGCAAAACTCGCACGGATATGGACAGCCGCGCATCGTTTGCACGACTTGAAAGGGGATGTACTTCTTCGAACGAAACAAGTCGCGGCGCGCGTTCGGCTTGCCGCCGAGGTTCGGCAACTCGCCACGGTAAATCGGTTTCAACGCGCCGAGCTTCGCGTCCTTCACGACTTCGGGCCAAAGCTCTTCGGCTTCGCTCACCACGACCGAGTCCGCAAAACGCAAGGCTTCGTCGGGCAACGCGGTCGGGTGAATGCCGCCGAGCACGACTTTGACGCCGCGCGCGCGATACGCCGAGGCGATCTCGTAGCTGCGTCGCGCGGTCTTGCTGTCGACACTGATGCCGACCAAATCGACGTCTTTTACGTCCCGCTCGAGATTGAACGGATTCACCAAATCATCGGTGTAGATGACTTCGTCTTCGGGCGGCGTGAGCGCGGCGAGCACTCCGAGCCCGAGCCTCGGCAAGAAAGCAGAATCTTCACTTGCGGTGGCAATGAGCTCGATTTGCATGCTTTTCGCGGTGCAGCATGCCATGGAAGAACGCGCGCTCGATAGTGCAATTGGGCGCGCAGCACGCTTCGGTGGCCGCGCATGCTGCACCGGCGAGCAGCGGTGAGGCAAAACCGGATCGAGAATAATTCGAATCTTTTATGTGGTTGCCCTGCGCGTCACTTGCTCGCTTTGGGCAGCACCTTCGGCAACGCGCCGCGATTGCAGATCACGACTGCCATCGAAAAAGGCCCGTCCACCGCGGGCGTGAGTTCGACCACGTGGGGACCCGTAGCTACTGCGCAATAGGCGAATTCGAGATTCGCCGCCGGCGCAGGCAGCGGCGCGACAGTTTCGCCGAACGGCGTACTGAGTTTGGCTCGAATCAGATTGTCAGCCACTCCCGTTATCGCGATCACATCGAAGCAAGCGCCCGCTTCGAGCGGCGTGGTCAGTTTTTGTTCGTGGGATTCGGTCGTGGCGGCGAGGCTGATGTCGTAGCAGCCGTGAGACATGAGTTGCTTCAGTCGTTCGCTCACGCGCGTCATCCCCGTCGTGGTCGGATCCTTGCCGAACGTGCGCGGACACGTCATGGCCTCGACCCAGAACGACGAACTCCCCGAAATTTTCACCAAGTGCTCGGCGTTTTCATGAGCACAAAAAGTCTCGTCGAGCGATCCGCTAGGAGCCGAGCGCGTGGTCGTCGCGCCAGCCGCGTCGGTCACTTGCAACGTGATCGGCGTCGGCGTCGCGCCGACCGCGAGGAAGCGCATGCACTCGCGCTTGACGATTGTGAAGGTGCCTTTGTATTCGTTTTGCTGTTCGCTCGGACCGTCGAGCACTTTCGGACAGCCGGCAGCGGTGGCTTTGCTCGCCAGCGCGAGCAGCGCGGCCGGCGGTGCCGATGGTGCATCCGCGTTCGCGCCGGCTTGGGCGTTCGCGACGACTCCAGC